>JAFAHT010000361.1 GCA_019237095.1 Planctomycetaceae bacterium | reverse complement strand
TCGGAGTGCGAACCGGTGCGGCCGAGTTGTAACGTCACGTCGTCCTTCCTGTAGATCAGGACCCAGTCGGGCTCGACGTGGCAGTCTCGCCAACCTTTCCACTCCCCACCCAGGGGATGGTCTTTATGCTTCGGAGCGACCGGCTGGCGAGTGCGTAGGGTCTCAATGATCTCATGGAGCTTGTCCAGGGATTTGCCGCGCTTCTCCTGACGCTTCACGTCCCTGTCGAATTGCGTCGTTGTGTCCAGGACCAAGGGCGGAGGCGGTTCGGGAGTCTTGGGCTTAGCTTTGGCCACTCTTGACGCCCAGTTTCCGGAACACGTCGTCGGCGTCGGCGTAACGCGTCAGGTTCTTGCCAGCCTCTGCATCCCGCAAGGCCTTGCGGGTTGTCGCATTGGGAATGCGAGCTGGGAACGGCAGCCCGTTGCACAGGATGATCTGCCTGTAGAACATTCGGATGGCATCACTCGCACTGAGACCCATCTGGTTGAGAATGCTCTCGGCCTCGACCTTCAAATCGGCAGAGACGCGGGCCCGAATCATCCCCGTTTGGGCCACCTCGGCGGCTGCCGGGCCTTTTTCCGCCGCAGACCCGGGCGCTGTCACCTGGGCTTTCACCTTCTTCGTCATCGCTCGACCTCCCGAATGTCACTTTTTCAATTGTGCCCCAATCGTGATACAAAAGCAAGGGAGGCTTCGCGGGGTGAGGGTAATGCGATGTCAGCCCGTCTCCAACCTTACACCCTCTCGTTTCCTCAGGGCTATGATGAGCAGGCCGAGTTCGAGGCTCCGTTCCGAGGTTATCTCCCAGGCGTGATTGTTGAGCTGGAAGATGGCGCGCGCCACCGGCTCTCGTTCATCGATCTGGTCCGTCTGAAACAGGGCTTGGCGGACAATGCAGGTGCGGGCCATCCGTACTACGCCGAAAAGGGGTTTGTCGTGGTTCCGGAAGTCTCCACCGAAGCGATTCAACTGGCCGTGCAGGGTTTACGGGACGAGGGGTACTTCCATCTGGGTCAACCCGAATAAGGGAACAGGCCAGGCATGTTGTTTCGGAGTTCTTGGGAAGGCAGTTGCTTTGGGAGGCCGCCGCAGATCCCTCGGCTCGACCCCGGGCTGGCGATCCAAGCCGGCCGATGATAGGCTCAGTGGTAGTGTCACGACAGGAAAAGGACTCGTTCGATGGCGGCGGCCGCCTGAGGCTGACTGGCGTCAACCTGCTCGCGGCGAAGGGACATCGGCGAGTTGCTTTGTACTGGAGGCATTGGTGTATTACAAGCTGCCTCTCATCTTTGAGCCCCAGCCCGAGGGCGGATACACCGTGACCTCGCCGCTGCTGCCCGAACTGCTCACCGAGGGGGACTCGGTCGCGGATGCACTCGATAATGTGCGTGACGCGCTGGCGGCCGTCCTCGAGATTTACCAAGAGCAAGGAAAGCCCCTTCCTCCCTACCTCACCCACGCGTCCCCGACCGATGCCGTCCGGATGGAGATGGTCGTGGCCGTCCCATGAGGTATCGCGAAAGCTCTCCACGCTGGGGTGCCGAGAAGTGCCGCGGACCGGCGATGGCTCGCATCGGAAATGGCACAACCCGGCGACGGGCATCTCGACCGTCCTGCCGGACTGGGGCGGGGACGACCTGAAGCTCGGGACGATTCGCGGAGCGTTGCGTCAACTCGGCCTGTCATGGGACGAATTCACCCAGGCATGAGCGCAAACGAGTCTCGCCGCAGTGCCGTCGGAGAGGGGCTTCGCGGGGAGGGGCCGGCAGGGCTTACGCATCACAATAGCGATGCTGGGTCATAGCACGTCACGTCACCTCGCCTGCGACCCGAAACACCAATCCAGCGATCTCGGGATCGAAGGGCGTGGACGAACCGGAACGGGAGATTGCAGGGGTCGACTGCTCGTGGTACGATCAAATGTACTCTTGGAGATACTTTCGATGGCCAAAGTTCCTGCAATCGTTCCGGTGTCGGACCTGAGGAAGGACGCGGCTGGCGTCTTGAAGAATGTGAAGGACTCGAAAGAGCCGCTGTTCATCACCCAGCGCGGGCGGGCGACGGCCGTCCTGATGAGTCTGGACGCTTATGAACGGTCCGAAGCCGAGCGAGAACTCCTGCTCTTGCTGGCCCGGGGAGAGAAGGAGATTGCGGCTGGGGTTGGGCACTCCCTCGAGCAGGTGCTGGCCGAAGCCGAAGCCCTCTTGTCGGATGGCTGAGCGTGGATGTTTTTTTCACTCCCTCGGCGCGGGTGCAGTTTCTCTCCGCTGTCGAAACGATCCGGCGAAACAATCGCGCCGCGGCCCGGAGGTTCCAGCAACAGACGGCAAAAGCGCTCAAGCGCCTCTCTCGTCTCCCCCAGTCGGGTACGGTTGTCATGGAGTTTCCGGAGCTTCCCTACCGCGAAGTCTACATCAAGCCCTACCGGTTCTTCTATCGCGTTCGTGAAGACAAGGTATGGATCGTCGCTCTCTGGCACGGTGCTCAGATATCCGACGAACCGGAGAGCCCATAGTTCCGTAGGGTGCGTCAAGGCCGCGAGGACGCACCTCCGGTCCGAGGCGAGACAAGGGTCGCGATCGCCAACCCATCCACGTCATCGCTTATGCAACGCAGAAAAAGCAATCGCGGGTATGATCCGCGAAGAGAAGAGCAAATGCTTATCCTGCCGACTGTTCAAGTTGCCGGTTGGATACGGGACGGCAAAGCCCGGCCAGGTGACGGGCGACCCGGGCGGCGCCGTCGGTCGGGAAGGGAGGTGTGAGAGGGCCAAGGTGGAAGGCTCGATCCAGGGCTCGGTCCAACCGCAATTCTCGGAAGTCGCGAGCAGAGACTGGGATGCCTCCGCCCCATGACCGGAGCGAGCGATCGAGCGCCCGGAATTCCGAGAAACCCCGGCGCGGTGGGTAGACGATCGGCGTGTTACCGGCCATCGCCTCGCAGACGGTCCCGTAACCGGCCTTGGCTACCAGGGCGTCGGTCGAGGCGATCAGGTCGCTGCCGTGCCATTCGGAAGGGCTCAGCAAGTGGAGGTTCTTCAAGGGACCGGCCGGCGCGGAGTGATATCCAACAAACTGAACGCCCTTGGCCGCGTAGGCCTCCAACCGCCCCCAATCGAGGTCATTCTGGCCGTACCTGCCCACGTAGAAATAGATCAGCTTTTCTTTCGAGTTCAAACCAAGGAGACCGCGAAGCTCCTTGCGTCGGTCGCGGCCGGGGTTGGCGACCATGCCGACGTTGACCTGCCCCGGCAGCCAGGCCATCCGCAGGGCAGGCTCGGCCCGGAAGATGGTCGTGGCCTGGCGATAAGCGCGGCGGAGTTCGGCGACCAGGCCGTTGGCGTGCCCCCCCGCGACGCGGGCATAGGGCGCATAGATGTCGGCCCATGTGAAGTTCGCCAGCAAGAGCCCCGGAATTCCGGCGCGGCGGGCCGCGACCAGGGGGACGGCCGGGGCATCGCACAGCAGGGCCGCGACGCGCTCGTCGCGCAGCCATCGCGCCTCTTCATCGACCCGGGCCATGGCCTCGGCATGCACCCGGGCGGCCAGTTCCAGGGTCGCCGGGCCATCGGTTGCCGTGCTGTCTCCCGGCGGATTGACCGCGCCGACATCCGAGACGTGTCCGGTCAGCTCCGCCGGGCGCGTCAACCGCTCCCGCCAGTGGGGAAACAGGTTGGGGTGCGAGCGAATGACGACCGGCAAGTCTGCTGGAACGTGGTTGATCACCGCGACGGTGCGGTTGAGATGTCCAAAGCCATGGCTGGTGACGTAAAAGGCGAGCTTCGCGCCCCGCGAGCGTGCGTCAGGGTCGGGGTTCCTCACGATTTCAACATCCTCGCACCCGTACGTCATCCCCGCGAGCTCCGGCGTCTCTTCGATTAAAGATAAGCCGGGCCGCTTCCAAGGGAAGCGAGCATAACCCATCATCGAGTTGGGCAACAAGACCGGGACAAACTCACGCGGCGACCCTGGGCCCGGCGGTAGGCCGGGAGGCGGGCAGGTTCGTCCAGAAAATGCCGCCAAGCGTCAAGAGGCCGCCAATGATCAGGGTCGGTGTCAAGACCTCGTGAAAGAACCAGACTCCCCAGACGACCGTCAACACGGGTGCTGCGTTGCTGAAGGTGGCGACCTGGCTGGCGTCGAGCCGGCGGAGCGAAAGGTTTTGCAGGGCCAGGTTGAGTGGGGTGACCAGCAGCGCGAGGATCGCCAGGCTGATCCAGGCTGAGGATGAAGCTCGAGCGAGCATGGGCAGCCAGCCGGGTAGCGTGAGCAGGGCGATCGGCAGCTCGAGCAGACAGCCGACGAGGAAGGTCCCCGCCAGGACCGGCAGCGCCCCGTACCGGGCCACGAGCGGCTTGCTCAGCGTCAGATAGGCGCCCCAGGACACGACGGCCCCGATCAGGAGCAGGTCGGCCAGCATGATGGAGCGCGATTCCGCGGGCGAGGCGCCGCTTCCTTCCCAGAGGTTGCCGAGCCCGATCACGGCCACCCCGGCGATGCTGGCCAGGACTCCCCAGAGCCGCCCAAGATCGAGCGCCTCATGCCCGAGCACCCACGCCAAGATCCAGACGACCAGCGGGCAGACGGCGTAAAAAAGGCCCACGTGAGAGTTGGGCCCGAGCCGGGCCGCGTTGAGGAAAAAGCTCTGGTTGATCGGCACGCAAAAGGCAGCCACGAAGACCAGCCGCCGGGCGTCCTCGCGCAGGAGACGCCACAGGGCGCCTCGATCCGAGAGAAAGGGAATCAAACACAGCCCGGCAAAACTGAATCGCAGCAGTGGCAAGATACCGACTGGAAGTTCTCTGACGGCGACCATGGCGAACGGCGAGACGGTCGAACCGAAGAGGACCATCAGCGACAGGTAGATATAGCCGCGCAGATCGAGCCGGTGCGGGCCCACTGAAGCCGCGCGGCGTCGTTCCTCCCGGTGCGCCTTGGCCCCCCCTGTTCGATCCATGTCTCTTCAAGCAGAGAGAGCGAACCTGATCTGACCTGACGACCGAGGTCAGAACCGCGCCTGAGCCACCGGCCAGGAATCGGCGCGATGGTCGTGGGACCGCTGGAAGGCCCGTTCCCGTTCCAACCGGGTCTGCTCGAAGAGGCCGCGGTAAAGCTGCTCCTCGGCGTCGGTGAAGGTCTTGCCCCGCCGCCCCATCACGATCCGGGCGGTGGCGAACATCTGATCGAGCGAAAACCCCGACCCAACCCGGCCATACAGAACTGCGGTGAACGAGGGAACATGCTTGGGCAGGAGTAGACCGGCGGGAAGGACGTTGCACATGACACCGATGGCCGTGCCGGTGTTGAGCATCGACCCCATCCCGGTTCGCGTATGATCGCCGATAAAGCAGCCAACCTTGGCCTGCCCGGTCGGCACCGGATCTCCCTGAAGAGGCACAAACACCTCGCCGTAATCGTTCCGCAGATCGCTGTTGGAAGTGATTGCGCCCAGGTTGACCCACTCGCCGATGTAGGCGTGCCCCAGAAAGCCCTCGTGATACTTGTTGGAGAAGCCGTGCACGATCGTGGCCTCGACCTCGCCGCCGATCCGGCAATTGGGGCCGATCGAGACCGAGCCCCGGATGTTGGCCCGGAAAAGTTGGGTGTCGGGCCCGATGTAACAGGGGCCCTCCACGCGCGTGAATGGCTGGACCCAGACGTTGGGAGCGATAATGATGGGTCCGGTCGTCGTGTCGAAGACGGTGTACGGGTCGATGCGCGCGGTCTCATGCACGCGCAACAGGTTGGAAGGCCCCACAAGGGCCAGGGTTGACAGTTGCCGGTTGGTCACGCCGCTTCGCCGGGCCTCCTGAAAATCGCGCTCGATATAGGCTCCGTTGCGGGCCACCAGATCCCAGGGGCGGAAGATCCATTCGCCGCCCACGTCGATATTTGAGTACCTGGAAGCGATCTTGTCGAACCAGGAATCGATCCCGTGCGGATCGAGGGACACGGCATCTTCAGGACCGACCAAGGCGCAGGCTGGTTGCCCATCACAGAGCCCTACCCAAGGGCCATGAGAATCCGGGGGTTCAAACCCTGAAGGAGGTACCCACCGAGCGTTCGCCACGATCACCGGCCCCCTGGCGAGCCAGTCGCGATCGTTGACAACCATGTGAGGATCGCGCTCTCGCTGGACCGCAACCAAGTGCGAGCGCACCACGCTCCCCCGCCGCTGTGGCCCTGGGCCGACCCCAAACGCGCTGGCGATCTTACAACCCAGAGTCGTGCATCCCAGCCAGAGCTCATACATCGGCCGCGTCAGCGTGAGCGGCTCAAGTCCGGCTACGGCAAGATCTTCAACCACGCAAAGACGCATTTCCCCACTCCTCTGACCGAGGGGCCCTGGTGTAGATGCAAACAGATCCGGACTCATCGGTTCAATCGAGGTGGCATGCCTGCTCATGAGTCCTCGCCGAGATGTCTGGCCGGATTCTACCGCCCTTGATCGGGGATCACCAGTCAATTTCGACGGTTTCATCTAACGTTGCATCTTCGCGTTGATTATTGTCAACAAACTGACATGCTTGCTTGCAATGTCGAGAAGTGCCACGGTCCAGACCGAAGCGCGATGCAGTGCACCCGGATTGATCCACCGCGTTGGGCCTTTCTGAACATCGCTGGCAACATGGGTGTGGCCGGAGAATAAATAATCGGGCTCGAGTGCCGCAAGACGACGGAGTTCTTGGTCCAAGTCGCCATGCGTGACGGCCAGGCGACGCCCGCCCAGGGATATCAGGCCGCCCCGTTCCAGGCATGTGCCGCCGACCCGCTTGATCGCCTGGCGCAAACTCTCGCGGTCATGATCACAATTGCCGAAGACGAAATAACAGGGAAGCACCGAGCATTCAGCGACGACCTCGGCAATGGTCAAGTCGCCGCAATGGATCAGGGTTTCGGCTCCGCCTTCAACGAGCATGGCCACCGCGAACTTGGTACGCTGCACCTGGTCGTGCGTGTCCGAGAGGATTCCGATACGCATGATGGATGAGTCCCCAATCGAGCGCCCGATTGCCTCCGTGTTCCCATGGAGAAACACGCCGATTCGTCGCGTGTCCGAAAGCAATGAAGGCAATGAATAATGTACCAGGCCGAGGATACCGATAGGAATTGTCGCCCGAGGCACTGGCCAGGACCAGCACCACCGGCTAGAATGTGGTTCAGAGCCGAAAGCTTGGGCGTTGATGGTCGTTGCGATCGTCGAGAGCGCAGCATATCTTGGGCTCACGCTGAAGGTTCGTACCTGGTCGCGTCGATCAGGTGTGCGATCGGTTGGAGAACGAACCGATCGCGGGAAGGTGCGGAACATCACGAGCCACCGAGCTCCCTGATGAATCTGGCCCTTCCCTGGATTTTCCCGCGTCGCGCGGGGAGGTGTCGCATGGCCTCTGCCACCAAGACTCGATCAAAAAAGACCAGGAAGACTCAAGTCCGTGTCCCGTCCTCTTCCGATCACCTTCCAGAGTCCGAACCGTCGCAAACCTCTCCCCCTCTGGCTCAAGTCTCTCGTGAGCAAGAACCCTTGGAGAACGCCGTACGCCGGCAAGAGGCGCCAGAGGCCTGGCAGACACGCCGGTCCGAAGCGCCGGATGCCGGACGCGGAGAGGAAAGCTCGGAACACGATACTTTCACCCACGGCCGGAGTATGAGCTGAGCGGTCAGGGGAGGGACGAAGGAACAGACACGACCACCGCAGGTAGGACATGCGCGTAAATCCAGACGATCAGCCCGACGATCAGGGCCAGCGCGAGGCTGTGCCAGAGCACAGCGCGTAGCAATTCACCTTCTCGCCCTCCCTCTCCCGTCGCCGCGGCTGCCACCACAATGGACTGGGCGTCGATCATCTTTCCCATCACGCCACCGGTCGAGTTCGCCGAGGCCATCAGGACCGGGTCGAGCTGAAGCTTGATGGCGGTGATTTTTTGAAGATTGCCGAAGAGGACGTTGCTCGAGGTATCCGAGCCGGTGAGTGCAACTCCCAACCAGCCCAGCAAGGTGCCGAAGATCGGGTAAAGGCCGCGCCCCGTTCGCGTGAAGGCCAACCCAAGAACCGCGTCCATGCCCGAATACTTGGTCACGAAGCCAAGAGCAAGCATGCAGACGATGGCCAGGATCGCGGGAACCATCCGCCGAATCGTGCTGGCAAGCTGTCGGGCCTGAGCCAGAGGCGAAAGACCCAGCAACGACCCACTCAGGACCGCCGCCAGGAAAACCGCGGTGCCCGTCGACGACAGCGGGACCACGTCGACCTGGACCTTTTCGAGGTCTCCGGGCAAAAGTTCCTCATGTCCGGTGACCGCCGCTCCCTTGGCAACCTTCAGATGCAGCCAGGGAACTTCCGGCTTCCAGGAGAGACGTGCATCCAGCCAGTCTTTGGCCGCGGGAGTTCCCCACGCCTTGATGGCCGGAACTCCCCACGCGAGCACCGTGAGCGTCAACAACGCGAACGGCATCCAGGCGCGCGCGACCCGCCCTGGCGCCAGCGTAAGCTGGACCTGAGAGCCGCTGGATTGTGGAGGTGGAGACGGAACCTCAACAGCAACGGGTGTGACTTCCGCCTCGTGGTCGAAACGCCAGATCCGCCCGGGCTTCCAGAGTCGCGTCACGATCACCCCAGCCGTCATGCTGCAGACTGCGGCGACGATGTCCACCAGCTCGAAACCGACCAGGTTCGACCAGAGAAACTGGACTGCGGCGAAGGTTCCCCCGATGACTGCCAGCGGCAGCCAGACTCCGAGCGTGTTCCGCCAACCGGTCATGGTGCGGACCAGCCAGAACGGGATCAAGACCGAAAGCAGAGGGAGAATCCGTCCGCAAGTGCCGCTGAGCGCCTCGACATCCAGCCCGGTGACTGCGCTCAAGGTCCGCAGTGGAGTCCCGATTCCCCCCCAGGCCACCGGGGCCGTGTTGGCGATCAGGCAGAGCAAGGCTGCCTGAAAGGGCTGGAACCCCAGACCCACCAGAAAGGCCGCCGAGACGGCGACAGGCGCTCCAAATCCGGCCGCCCCCTCGATGAACGCCCCGAACGAGAAAGCCACGAGGACTGCCTGGAGCCGGCGATCGCCCGAGAGGCTGGCTACCGAAGCCTTCATGATCTCGAACTGGCCTGTGGTGACCGCGATGTCGTACAGGAATACGGCCGCCACGATCAGCCAAACGACCCGAAAGGCTGCGAAGACCAACCCCACCACCGCGCTGGCCAGGATCATTTTCGCCGGCATGCCGAAAACGAAAAAAGCCGTGATACACGCCGCCGACAACCCGGCCAGTGCCGCCCCGCCAGCGTTCAGGCGGCCCCAGGCCAGCAGACCCAGAAGGACGAAGACTGGCAAGGCGGCCACTAATGTGGAGGCTGGCCAGTTCCCCAGGGGATCGTAACATTGCACCCACACGTCGGGTCTCCTTGCCGCCAAAAAAGGCGCAATTTGGACAGGCTATGACAGGATCCGCTCTGCCTGGCAACCTGGGTTCTCCACGTTACGCAACAGCGCGTTCCGACGATAGTGTTCACCGCGGGTTGGAGATCTGCGCGGGCCCAGCAAGTCCTGAAAAACAGCAACGACCGAAGGCGAGGCTAGGATTACCCATCTTCACACTCGCAACTGACCGTGTTCCAGAGCTTTGCGTCGTCATAGTGGTCATGCGTTCCCTGCGATTCTAGCCGCGTTCTCGGTCGTTGAAAAAAAGAGCCTGGATGATCTTTGCCTCGGTGTAGTCTTGACCAAATGCACGGAAAGGGGTTACATTTTGGTGTCGCCATCGCTCGCTGACGGCGAGGTTGGCAGAGGGGTCAGTGAAGGAGCGGATGAGTGCAAATCGAGATTTCGACTCGGCACGGTGCTTTGAATCCCGAGCAGCAACTACACTTGCATGACAAAGCCGAGAAGCTGCTCAAGTATTTCGGTCGACTGATGGCCATCGAGGTTGCGGTCGATCAGGGAAAGCAAGCCTGGGATGTCGAGATCTTGGTTTCGGCTGAGCACAAGCACGACTTTGTCGCCCGCGAGGTCGGACCCACCCCCGAGTCGGCGATGGATCAGTGCGTCCACAAGATCGAGAATCAATTACGGCGTTACAAGGAGAAGGTCCAGAAGCACAAAGGCGACGTCTCTCAGGCAGGGGGCTCATCCCGGTCTTCCGACCAGTCCGCTCCTCCCGAGGCGACCTGAACCGATCCCAGAGAGGTCCAGTCCGGCGTAGGCCCTTGAAGAAGGCATTTCCCTGCAGTCGCCACGACACGTAACGCCACGGGATGGTTGTCCGCCGTCCTCCCGGCGCTGATCCCCCGTTTGAGCGTCGCGATTTCGGTGCCGGATCCAGGACCGTTCGCCTGGCGGCCGGTCGATGGAGGGGCGGATGAAGCTTGCGGATTTCGTGATTCGAGATTCAATTATCGTTGACTTACAAGCGACCGGTAAGGAAGAGGCGATTCGGGAGATGGTCGGGAGCCTGCACAAGGCTGGCCATCTTGCCGCTGGAGACGTGGAGAGTGTGATTCGAGCCATCCTCGGACGTGAGGAGCTGGGCTCGACGGGGATCGGGATGGGAGTCGCCGTCCCCCATACCCGCCACCCCACGCTCACGCGCTTGATCGGCACGGTCGCCCTGTCCCGACGGGGCGTCAATTTCGCGGCCCTCGACGGCGAACCGGTCAACATCTTCTTCCTGCTGGTTTCTCCTCAGAACCAGCCTGGAGATCATCTCAGAGCTCTGGAGAATATCTCGCGACACTTGAAGGACGAGCGCTTCGTCAGTTTCCTGCGTCAGGCTCGGACCCGGCAGGACGTCATCGACGTACTCGAAGAGGCCGACCAGAATTCGCCTTGATCCTGCGTCCCGCCGGTCGCCTACCCATTCCAGTGGGCGCCGCCGTGACGATTCACCCGGCAGCGTTTCTCGTCGAGCGCACCGTGGACCCAGAATTCCGCGGCGCCGCGGCGGGTTGACCGCTCCGACCCGACAACATCTGATATCCTCGCCGTTGCGGCCGGGACACACCCGGTGGGGCGACGACTGGATACTCCGCTCCAACAGCTAATAGTCCACGACCTTCGATCTGGCTTCGAGATTTCCCGGTCAGATTGCTGGTCGCTTGTCCCCGGCCCAGGCCGATCGAGCCGCTGATGAGCCACGACACGACTGTCGCCCATCGCCACGTCCAGATCACCAACAGTCTCGGGCTTCACCTGCGTCCCGCCGACAAGTTCGTCAAACTCGCGCTCCGTTATCGATCGGAGATCCGGGTTCATTACAATGGCAATCAGTTCAACGGCAAGAGCATTCTCGATCTGATCACTGTGGCCGCTGAGTGCGGCACGCGACTGGAACTGGAAGCGTGCGGGCCGGACGCCGTGGAGGCCGTCGACGCATTGTCCGATCTGGTCTCGGCCCAGTTTTACGAGAATGAAAATGGAGACACGATTCAGAGCCACCCCAACACAGAGCCCGGGCGATGAAGGTGCCGGATCGTTCGTTGCGGACCGACCGGCAGCGTGGGGCCGATTGGTGCAACGCCCAGGCCGGGTTGGATCTGAGGTCTTGACTCGGGTTCACGCCGATCACAGGAACGATGGCATGCCGCCTCCGGGCACCTCGATCTCTACCCCCGATCCGACGCCCATGGCCACGCCGATGCATGTACTGCGAGGCATTGCCGTGAGCCCCGGAATCGCGATTGGGCCGATCGTGGTGCTCGACACGCGCGGCATCCGGTTGCCCCCGCGGAACATCACGGCAGAGGCGGTCGAGCGCGAATTGCAGCGGCTCGATGAGGGGCTGGAGGTTGCCGGCCGAGAGGCCGCGGAGGCCGAGAGGGAAGCTCGAACCCGGCTGGGCCCCCAGTATGCCGACATCCTGGCGGCCCACGCCCGCATGATCGGCGATATTACCCTCCGCGCGGACGCCCGCACCCGGGTCGAGCAGGAGCAAGTCTCCGCCGAGCATGCCATCATCGAGGTACTCGAGGCGCATGCAACCCGCATGGAGCGGCTGAACGATTCCTACCTGGCGGCCCGCGCCGCCGACGTGCGTGACATTGAGGCGCGGATCCTCGGCCAGTTGATCGGACAGCGACCCAAGTCGTTCCAGGATGAGCTGCCGGCTCCCGCCTTGGTCCTGGCACAGGACCTCTCGCCGAGCGAGGCTGCGGGGCTTGATCCCAATCGCGTGCTCGGCTTCGCCACCGAGGCGGGAGGCCCTGCCAGCCACACGGCCATCGTCGCCGCAGCGCTCGAAATCCCGGCCGTGGTCGGCCTGGGCAAGTTTCTGGACATCGCCCGGCAGTGCCGGATGGCGGTCATCGACGGCGACGAGGGTCTGGTCATCCTCGACCCAGATCTGCCCACCCAGGCGCGGTATCGCGCGGCGGCCGCCGAGCGGTCTGCACGATTCCGTGTCCTCTCGCAGCAGGCCAATCTGCCGGCCGTAACGCTCGATTCCACCCAGGTACATCTCTGGGGCAATATCGAGTTCACCGCGGAGATCGACGCCTGCGTGAACCTGGGCGCCGAGGGCGTCGGGTTGTTCCGCACCGAGTTTCTGTTCTTGAACGCCAAGCCCCCCCCCAGCGAAGATCAGCAATTCCAGGCGTACGCCGCCGTGATCCGCGCACTGCGGGGGCGGCCGATCGTGATCCGGACACTCGATCTGGGGGCCGACAAGCTGGGACCTTACCGGGTATCGGCCTATATCGAATCCAACCCGTGCTTGGGGCTGCGCAGCCTGCGCCTGTCGCTTCGCGACCCGGGGTTGTTCAGGCCCCAGTTGCGGGCGATCCTGCGCGCCAGCACCCTGGGCGACGTCCGGATTCTGTTTCCGCTCGTGAGCACGCTCGCCGAGCTGCGCGAGGCACGCGCCATCGTGCGCGACGTGGCCGCCGAGCTCGTGGCAGAGGGACAGGCCGTTCGCGAAAACCTGCCGGTCGGGATCATGGTGGAAGTTCCGGCTGCCGCCCTGATGGCCGATCACCTGGCGAAGGAGGTGGACTTCTTTTCGATAGGTACCAATGACCTGATTCAGTACACGCTGGCCGTGGACCGGACCAACGAAACTGTCGCCGAACTGTACTCCGCCGCCGATCCGTCCGTGCTCCGCTTGATCGCCATGGTGGTCGAAGCCGCACGAGTGCACGGCATCGAGGTAACTGTCTGCGGAAAGATGGGTGGAGAGCCGCTTTACACCATGCTTCTCCTGGGCTTGGGCTTGCGTCAGTTGAGCATGCCCCCGCACCAACTGCCCGAAGTTCGACGGGTGATCCGCGGCGTGCGGATCGAAACCGCACGGGCAGTTGCTGCCGAGGCGCTCCGACTTGAAACCGCTCAGGCCGTGACGGCTCTGCTCGAATCCGCGCTCCGTCAGGCACTGCCCGATACGCCCGATACGCCCGAGCCGGCAGCCTCCGCGATGCGGTGACTCAATTCGACGCGACAGGATATCTGGGGGACCACCCATTTTTCAGGCATCCCGACCGCGGCCTTGCCTCCTGATTGTGACCAGGGTTCGTACCGGAACCGGTTGTGCGCCGGACCGTCGAACACTAACCTTTTCGTCAATCCCAAGGACCCCAGCCGAGCCACTTCGTGCCCCGCGAGACGACCGCGATGTCCGGCCACAGTTCAGGCCGGCTTTCCGGCATTTTGCCGCGCCACCCTGGACCGCCTTGACCCGCGGGTATCTGACCGTTTGCTCCCTAGGGGGCGCGGTCCGGACCGACCGATTAGCGAACAAGCGCGCGAAGTCACACCGGTTTGTCGTGTCACGACAAGTCGCAGGACATGACCACAGCCACCAAGCTGCGTCTCCGATTCGCCAAGCGCGGTGATCTCCGCCTGGTCAGCCATCATGACATCATGCGCTGTCTGGAGCGGATGGCGCGCCGCGCGCAGATTCCTCTGGCGCAAAGCCAGGGGTTCACGCCGCGGCCGAGAATCGTCTTTGCCCTGGCACTGGGGCTGGGGATCGAAGGGCAAAACGAGATCGTCGATATCGAGCTGTTCGAGCCCAGAGAGCCGGCGGACGTGCTGTGCCGCTTAGCAGCAACCGCTCCTCCGGGTTTCCATTGGCTGGGTGCCGAGGTTCTGCCGCCGGGCGCACCGGCACCTCGGCCCGTGGCTCTCGACTATGAGCTCAGGGTGCCGGCCCAGCGCCACGCGCAGACCCTGTCGAAACTCGGCTCGCTCCTGGCCAGCACGAGCTGGCCTCTCGTACGGCGCCGTCCCGATCGTGACCGGGAGCAGACGATTGACTTGCGACCCTTCTTGCTGAATGCCGAACTGACCGACGAGGGAGTGCTCAGGGCCCGTCTCAAGGTCTGTCCTGACGGCTCGGCTCGCCCCGAAGAACTGCTCGAATGCCTGGGGATCCGCGACCTCTTGGATCAGGGAGCCGTCCTGGTGCGGACCCATGTGGAACTGGCCACCGATGATCGAACCGTGGCGCTAAGTGCTCGAGGAGACGGAGCCGAGATCCCCCCTGACGACGCAAGGTGAGACCACAAGATTATTGCCTGGTGCCGGGGGAAGGCCATCGGCCAGCCACTCATTACCGGACCGAGGCACGCACTCGCTCGGTTCATCCGAGAATCAACCGAACACGCAAACCGCGTCAGTCCTGGAAAGAGACCGCATGAAAAAAGAAATGCTGATCAATGTCTTGCAGCCCGAGGAGTGCCGTATCGCGATCGTCGAGAACGGCGTCCTCGAAGAGCTGTACGTCGAGCGAACCAGCCACGAGAGCTACACCGGTAACATCTACAAGGGTAAGGTCGTCAATCTCGAACCGGCCATACAGGCCGCCTTCGTCGATTTCTCGGTCGGCCGCAACGGCTTCCTTCACGTCTCGGACGTCGAGCCGCAATACTACGATCGTCGTCAGCCGCATGGCGAGGAAATCGAGCCGACCATCAGGCCAGGTCCAGGCCCCACATCCGGATCGAGGCGGCGCGATCCGCGCCGCGGACGCGACCGGGACGATCGCCGCCAGCCAAGACCCGAACCGCCCAACGAGGCGTTTCCCCCCTCGCTTCCTGCTCCACCACGCGCCGAGGACCGAAACCGAGACCGTGAGCGCCCGGACCGAGATCGTGAGCGCCCGGACAGGTCCGTTCGTGGGCGCCGCGATCGATCCGAAATGCCCCGCCGGTTCGGCGAGGGATTGGGGGATGAGCGAGACGCCGCCGACCAGCCGGCGGCCCCTCCTCCCGAACCGACCTCGTTCGAACCGCCGGCTCCCCGCCTGGAGGAGCCCGCGCACAGCCCGCTTGAAGCCGAGTCGTCCCTCTGGGCCGAGACAGTCGAGCGGGACTGGGATCCTGATCGAGAACGGGAACGGGAGCGGGAGCGGGATCTCGACCGGGAACACCACCGCGAGCGCGAATTCCGCCAGGTCGAGCCCGAAGAGCCACGCTGGAGACCAGGAAGGCCAGCGGAACCGGTTGATGATCCTGACCTCCCTCCCAGCCGCACCCAGCGAGCAAAGTTTCCCCAGCCGACGCCCGCCGCCCCCGAGAACGAGTCTGAAGAGCGAGGCCGTCATCGCCCCGTGCCAGGCGTGCCCGAGACACACGGGCCGGAGGAAGAGCGCGAGGAGACCTTCGGGGAAGGACTCGCGGCCGACCCCTTCGTAGGCCGGGAACCACGTCGCGGCCGCGGCCGGCCGTCCCCCCCCCCGGCGCCCCCACCTTCGTCCCGGCCGCTTCCCGGCTTCGAGGAAGAGGATCTTGAACAGTCCGAGATCGAAGGCGGTCCGGAACGGCGCTTGCCTCCGGCCCCCGAGGAGTATGGTCCCATCGAAGGGGAGCCGCGGTTCCCGGAGCCTCCGCGGCGACGCGGGGGACGCGCCGCGATTCGATCGCGGGGAGGCGAGCGCGGCGGTGAACTCGAGCGGCCTCGCGAGTCCGTGCCGCCGGTGAGCCCCGGTGCCGAACGCATCTCTCCCGGCGCGGCCGACGCGGACATCGAACGTTACCGCTCGTCGGATCTCGAGCCTCCGGCCCCACAAGAACGCGGTCGCGCCGCCGAGCCAACGGAGTTTCCCAGGGAGCGAACACGGCCTCATAACCGGGCCGGAGAACCCGGCTACGTCCCGCGCCGGGAGCGGCTGCGGTCCGTGGAACAAGGGCCCGGCGAGGAACCGCCGCCACCCGCCTACGGCTGGTCCGCGCAGCATGCCGATCTCGATCCTGATATCGAATCACGCGAGTTCCTCGCAGCCGACGAAGAGCCCTTTGGCCGGCCCGGTCCGGCTGCTTCACAGGCCGACGCCCGGGAAGGCAAACGGCGCAGAAGAAGGCGCGGTCGACGACGTGAACGCGAGCGCCCCGAGCTCGAAGCCGCTGCCCCCGCCGGAGAAGAATTTCCGTCCGACTTCGATGACCTCGGCCCCGAGCCCGGGTACGTCCCGTCGTTTCCTCGCCGGCTGCCCGAGGAGCGGCTCGCCAGCGACGAGGTCGACGAACTCGATCTGGACATCGAGGACCTGGAGGACGTCGACGACGCCGAGGACATGGCGATCGAGGAAGAAGACGTGATCGTCGATGACCTGCGTGCCGAGCCAGCCCACGTCGCCGAGGAAGAGATCGACCACGAACTCGAGCAGGAGATCCGCAAGGAAATCGAGGAGATCGAGGAGCTGGAGCGGGAAATGGGCCTGCGCGGTCCGGTCGAGGCCAGGCCAGGCCGTGGCGATGATCTGGCGCGGGGAGGCCGCTCGGGACGGGGACGCGGCATGGTCAAGCCCCCGATCCAGGAGATCTTCCGCCGCGGCGACGAGGTACTGGTGCAGGTGATCAAGGAAAGCATTGGAACCAAGGGGCCAACCCTCTCCACCTACATCAGCATCCCTGGCCGCTACCTGGTCTTGATGCCCGGCCTGAACCGCGTCGGCGTCTCGCGCAAGATCGTCGATGAAGGCCAGCGCCGCAAACTCCGCGAGATCATGCACGAGCTGAACCCGCCCAAGGGCCTTGGGTTCATCGTCCGGACCGCCGGACTGGAACGCACCAAGCGGGAGCTGGCACGCGACCTGGCCTACCTGCTACGGCTCTGGAAGGTGATCCTGAGGCGAATCAAGCGAACTCGAACCCCGGGCCCGATCTACCAGGAATCGGACTTGATCACCCGGACCATCCGGGACATCTTCACGTCCGAGATCGATACGATCTGGATCGACGAGCCCTCGGCGTTCGAACGGGCCCAGGAGTTCCTTCGCGTGGTCATGCCCCGGTTCGTGAACCGGATCAAGCTCTACGACGAGAAGGTGCCGCTGTTCCACAAGTACGGGATCGAGGACGAAATCGCCAAGATCCAGCGCCGCCATGTTCCCCTGCCCGAGGGGGGCTCGATCGTCATCGACCAGACCGAGGCCCTGGTAGCGATCGACGTCAACTCGGGAAACTTCCGGGTCGAGGATGACGCCGAGAAAACCGCGTACGAGATGAATCTCCGCGCCGCCAAGGAGATCGCCCGCCAGCTCAGGCTGCGCGACCTGGGCGGCGTGATCGTCAATGACTTCATCGACATGCGAGAGGAGCGGCATAGCCGGGGCGTGGAACGAGCCCTCCGTGAGGCGATCAAGCGCGACCGCGCGCGAACCAAGGTCCTGCGCATGAGCGCCTTCGGCCTGATTGAGATGACCCGCCAACGGATTCGCCCCAGCCTCAAGCGGTCTGTCTACGAAGATTGCCCACACTGCACCGGCGCAGGAGTGGTCAAGACCGCCGAGAGCATGGCGATCGATGTCACGCGGATCCTGGCCCTGGCCTCGCACCGCGAGGATATCCGCCGCATCAACATCACCGTCAGCCCCAGCGTCGCCACCTATCTCAACAACCGCAAGCGCAAGGAAATCGCCAAGATCGAGAGCGAGTCCAGCATGACCATCCAGGTCAGCTTCAAGGAGAACGTGCCGGCGGAGTTTCTTCAGATTGACTGCTACGACGCCAACAGCAGCGAGGTGCGGCTCCTCCCCTTGCCCGCTCCCGGCCACAAGCGCGGCCATTAGACTGGGTCAGCCATCTCAAAGCGATCGATGAGTGCGCCGTGGTGTCAGCCGATCCCTGGACCGGCAGCCCCGGCGCATCTTCTCGACGACCCGCCCCTCGAGTCTTCTGAACCCGCTTCCACACTTTGCTTCACCACTCCGGGGGATCGATCCATGCCGTTCCAGCCGATCGCCGGTTATCCGCTTCACCGTCCCCGCCGCCTGCGCGCGCATCCGCGGCTCCGAGAGCTGACGCGCGAAAGCCACCTGACCGTGAGCGACCTGATCTATCCCATCTTCGTCTACCACGGCGCGAACCTCCGCCGCGAGGTGCCGTCCATGCCCGGCCAGTACCAGCTCTCACTCGACCGGCTCGGTGAGGCCGTTGCCGAAGTCGCCGAGCTGGGCATTCCCGGCATCCTGCTCTTTGGGATCCCGGAACACAAGGACACGTTCGGCTCGGCCGCCACCCGCGACGATGGGATCGTCCAGGAAGCGATCCGGATCACCAGGCGCCAGGCACCGAACCTGCTCATCATCACCGACCTCTGCTTCTGCGAGTACACCGACCACGGCCATTGCGGCCCTCTGAGCGAGGCGGGCGGCCGGCTCGACGTGGACAACGACGCGACGCTGCCGCTCCTGGCCCAACAGGCCCTCAGCCATGCCCGAGCCGGGGCCGACATGATCGCCCCCTCCGGCATGATGGACGGCATGGTCCAGGCCATCCGCCACGGACTCGACGGCGCCGGCTTCACACACATCCCGATCATGTCCTACGCCGCTAAGTTCGCCAGCGGCTATTACGGGCCGTTCCGCGACGCGGCCGAAAGTGCCCCCAGCTTTGGCGATCGCCGCGGCTACCAGATGGACCCGGCCAACGGCGACGAGGCGATCCGCGAGGTCGCCCTTGACCTGGCAGAGGGTGCCGACATTGTCATGGTCAAGCCGGCCCTGGCCTACCTCGACATCGCCCGCCGCGTCAAGGACACCTTCGGCGTCCCGGTGGCGGCTTACAACGTCTCTGGCGAGTACGCCATGGTCAAGGCCGCCGCCCTCCGCGGCTGGATCGACGAGCGCCGGATCGTTCTGGAAACCCTGACCGGCTTCAAGCGCGCCGGGATCGACATGATTCTCACATACCACGCGCTTGATGTGGCACGATGGCTGAGCTGAAAACAAGGGTGACCGCACGCCAACCGCGACGGATTTCGGCGTTCGGATGTTCTCCATTGATTCAAAGAGTCGCTGATGCCCAAGCCGTTCGACGCGACAACGAAAGAGCTGTTGGAGAGTGATCCCCAAGCGTGGCTGGAGTTGCTCTTGGGCCGCGAACTTGGCGAGGTTCGCATCCTGAACGTCGATCTCTCCACGATCACGACCGAGGCTGACTCGGTGCTTCTTGTCCAGGAGGTCGAGCCCTGGGTTGTCCACCTGGAGTTTCAATCCAGCTACGATCCCAACCTGCCCCTGCGGCTCCAGCGCTACAACATCCTGGTAAATTACCGACACCGACTACCAGTGCAAAGCATGGCACTGCTCCTCTGTCCCGACGCCGATGGCCCGGCAATGACCGGATTGCTCCAGCACAGGTTGCCTGATGGCCTCATTTACCACGAGTTTCGCTACAATGTCGTGAGGACCTGGGAACGACCAGCCGATGAGATCCTGGCGGGAGGGCTGGCCACCCTTCCTCTGGCTCCGCTTGCGAGGGTGAAAGAGAACGAACTGCCCACAGTGATCCGGGCAATGCAGCAGCGGCTGGATCGCGAAGCCACCAGGAATCAAGCCGAAACGCTTTGGACGGCAACCTATTTGCTGATGGGTCTGAACTATTCGAACGAACTCATCGATCGATTGCTTGAAGGAGTGCAGAGCATGAAAGAATCCGTGACCTACCAGAAGATCCTCAGGGAGGGACGCGCCGAGGAAGCAAAGACGATCCTTAAGCGACTGGGAAGCAAACGATTTGGAAAGCCCGAGCCCCTCATCGAGGCTGCGATTGATGCCATTGCCGATCTGGAGAGACTTGAGCAACTGTCCGACCGAGTCCTCGAGCCGATAGGCTGGGAGGAATTGCTTGCCCAGCCCTGAAAGGGCCGATTTCAATCGCTCGGTATCCGGGTCTGCAAGCTTGATTTCCTGGCCGATCGCTCGGCTTGCCGCGTGGATCCGTTGTTGAACGCTGTAGCAATTTCTCTCAAGCATATCTCCGAAAGACCATGACCCTCAAAACTCCCGCCACTTCGAAGCCCGAGTTCTCGCTTCCCAAGAGCCACGACGCCTTCCTCCGCGCCAACCGCGTGATTCCCGGCGGGGTGAACAGCCCGGCGCGGGCGTTCGGGGCGGTCGGCGGCGAACCGCCGTTCATGGCCAGAGCGGAAGGGGCGTTTCTCTACGACATCGACGGTCACCAGTACATCGATTACATCGGCTCGTGGGGGCCGATGATCCTGGGGCATGCTCATCCGCGGGTCCGCGCGGCGGTCGTCGAGGCGATGGACCTGGGCTCGAGCTTCGGCGCCCCGACGGTGCGTGAGATCGACATCGCCGAGACCGTGGCCGCGGCCGTGCCGTCGCTCGAGAAGGTCCGGTTCGTCTCGTCCGGCACCGAGGCCGCCATGTCGGCCGTGCGGGTGGCGCGCGGAGTCACGGGCCGCGACAAGATCATCAAGATGACCGGCCACTATCATGGCCACATCGACGCCCTCCTCGTCCAGGCGGGCTCGGCCGCGACGACGCTCGGCACCCCCAACAGCCCGGGGGTGACCGCGGGTGCTACACAGGATACCCTGCTCTGCCCGTTCAACGATGCCTCGGCTGTCGCCGATCTCCTCGACACTCACCGTGGTCGGGTCGCCGCGGTCCTGCTCGAGCCGATCGCCGGCAACATGGGCCTGGTCCCTCCCCAGCCCGGCTACCTCGAAACCCTCCGCGAGCTGACCGAGAAGCACGGCGCGATCCTCGTCTTTGATGAGGTCATGACCGGGTTCCGGGTCGCCTACGGCGGTGCTCAAGCTCGGTACGGAGTGACTCCCGACTTGACGGCCTTGGGAAAGATCATCGGCGGCGGCCTGCCCGCCGCGGCCTATGGCGCCTCGGCCAGGATCATGGACCATGTCTCGCCGGCCGGGCCGATCTACCAGGCAGGAACCCTCTCGGGCAACCCCCTGGCAATGGCCGCCGGCCTGACCACACTGCGCTTGCTCCGAGACGAATCCCCCTACGAGCGTCTCGAAGCGCTCTCGGCCCGGCTGGCTGAGGGCCTGGATCGGGCCGCCACCGACGCCAAAGTTCCGCATGTCGTCCAGCGCGTGGGCAGCATGTTGACCCTGTTCTTCCACGACGGTCCCGTGCGCAACTACGAGGAAGCCAAGCAGAGCGATACCAGGCTTTTCGCCCGCTTCTTCTGGGAAATGCTCGCCCGCGGCGTGTACCTGCCGTGCAGCCAGTTCGAGGCCGCCTTCGTCTCCGCCGCACACACCGAGGCCGACATCGACCAGACGATCGCGGCCGCCCGAGAGTCGCTGCAAGCGATCGTGGGATAAGACTCCATCCCTTCTTGTCATCGCTTTGGCTTCGAATGATAGGGTTGGAATCCTGTCCCACGGGAACGGAACCTGGCAGAACCTCGTAAATCGCCACTGCAGGTCCTGCAGGCTCACTGCTCCAGACTTTGCGGACGCCTTGCGGACGCTCGGCGACAAACCGGCCGAGCGGGCCAGAGGGTGCGCTCAGGTAGCGATCCTCGTCGATCAGCACGTAGGCCACTCTGTGCCGGGCGATGGTCCGAGCGATCGCGTCGGGCGATGCGTCGGCTTCTCCCTGCCGTTCCGACGTGGAAACCTCCAGCGCCTGACGGCCGGTGGCCAGGAACACTTCCCCGGGATGCCTCGTCAGGACCGGGCCGGGCCGGTCACCGTGCCAGGCAAGCCACGCGCAGGCGGCGTCGAAGGCGCGATTCCCGGCATCCCGGGCACGTGCTCGGCCCGTGATGAGGGAGTAGCCGGAATAGGGAAGCGAGACGACCAGGATCAGTACCGCGGCGAAGAACGAAACCTGTCGATCCGGGATGCCCAGACCGAAGGATCGCTTCCCCCATCTCACCAGACCAGACATCCCCTCGACGGCTCCGATCAAAAGACAGGAAACCAGTGGGATGAGGAACCGCCCCGCTTCCGTGTAGGGCCAGATCAAGAGCAATGCCAGGGTCATCGTGGGAATCAAGCCAGCTAGCCGCCGGCGCGGGCGCCGCACCGCGACGAGCCAGCCCGCGATCACCACGCCTGAGAAAACCAAAGCCCACAAGTTCGCCAGTCGCTCCACGCCTGCTGTCCGCCGGATGACCGTGGCGACCTCGACGACTGGCCCGGTAATCTGATCGGGAATCCGCTGCAGGTAAAACAAGGCCTGCGAAACGATCCGCCCGGGAAGTCCCGAGCTGCCGGCGAGCAGCAGGTCGGCCTGCGTCCTCTGTTCGCCTCCCACCACGACCAGCCAAACCAACCAGGGTGAGATCACGAGAGCGGAAACAACCGCAGTGCTCAGGGCCATTGACCATTGCCTTCGCAGACAGAGATCCAGCAGCACCGCCAGGACCAGGCCGATCGCGATCTGGCGCGTGAGCAGGCAAGCGGCCAGCAGCCCGCCCAGGGCCAGAGATTGACCGACGCCCCCGCGCGCAGCCGCTCGGACCGCGGACACGATCGTCACCTGACTCAGAAGCATATACAAAGGCTCCGATTGGATCGCCGATCCGGTCCGGGCCCAAGCCCAGTTGAGCGCCGGCACCAGCCCTAGCACCAGGGCAGTATCTCGCGAGTAGATCCCGCGAAACCACCACCAGGCCGCCAGCGTCGCACCCACCGTGCAGAGGCACGACACCAGGTGCGCAGCCAGGGCCGAAGGCCCCGTGACGCGCCATACAAGAGCGAGCAGCACCGGATAACCGGGCGGAAAATGAGCATGTCTGGGCCGATCGGGTTGATCGATGGCGCGATAACCCGTCCCGGCCGCCAGCGACCGTGCCAGCACGGCGTAACCTGCCCCGTCATATCGGGGTGGGGCCGTGAGGTCGCCCTGCCCTAGCATTGCCAGGGCCGCGGCCACGGCAATCAGACACGCCGAAACGGCCGGCCTCGCGAACGGACGAGCGGGGCGCCGGCCGGCGAAGGCCGCCGCTCTCATGGCGTGACGCTCCGCTTGGTGACCGTTTCCTTGATTCTGAACACAGCCCCTCCTCTCGGAGCATCGAGCCCGATCGCACGCCAATTTCTTCATCTCCCCCGCCCGCGACGGATCAATCGTCCCGTGCCGGTCTCTGAACATTCAATCGGATTGCCCGGGACCATCAGAGATCCGATCGGATCGACCAGAACCCTCCAATGATCTTACGATACCCTCGGGTCGTACATTCCTGCCGAGGCAGAATCAGGACCCCGCAAGTGAGATATGTTATGTATGGTGTCCCCGGAACCCGGCCAGGCCGATGGGGCGATGAAGGAGGTGGTCCCTCTGGCCGGATCCTGGACCCACTGGGCCACCGACCCGGCCGCCTTCGAGAAGGCCCGAACCCGGCTGGCCGAGGCGATCGTGAACGCGAAGAAGTCAAAGTGAATCGGTCGGACGGACTGCGCAGCGAGGGGAACATCGGCTAGGCCCGCCGGTCCGGTCCGTTCGGTTCGATCGGGCGTTCAGGAGGCAACAGAGATTGGCGGGAATTCTCTGCAAGCCAGGGGAAGGTGGGCACGTGGCGAGCCGGCAGGCGCGCTCACGTCGGCATGGGCATCGGCCGGAACTGGAACCGGCTGACGCGGCCGACTCTTGGGTTGGCGGGACCGCGGAGACGACGCGGAGGATGGGGGCGCAGCCACGGCCGCCAGCTTGCTCACGGCCCGAATCTCGATCTTGCGGACCCATTCCCGGGTCACGCCGATGCGGCGGCCGATCTCCTTGAGTGTCAGCGGAGCTCCGTCCAGGAGACCGAATCGCAGCGAGATGACCAGACGCTCACGCTCGTCCAGCCGGTCCAATCTCCGGAGAATCTCGGTTCGATCCTCGCTGATCTCAATGGCGGTCTCGGGCGCTTGACTGTAATTCATCGACTCATCGAGCGACCACGAAACGTCCTCGTCGCCGAGGTTGCTCTCCAGCTTGAGCTGGCTGGCGCGGCGGGCCTTGGCAACCAGGCCCTTCTGGTTCTCGGTCAGACCCAGATGCGCGGCGACCTCGTCGAAGCTTGGGGCACCACCGCGCTTGCGGAAAAGCAGCCGCTCGGCCCGGCGCCACTTGGTCAGCAGCCCGAACATGTGGGCTGGCAGCCGGATCGTGGTTGATGTATTGATCAAGGCATGACGGATGGACTGCTTGATCCAGTAGCTGGCATAGGTGCTGAATCGAGTTCCGAACCCCGGATCAAAGCCCTCGGCCGCCCGGATCAAGCCCAGGTTTCCCTCGCTGATCAGGTCATCGATCAACATTCCCCGGCCCAGATAATCGCGGGCGATCTTCACCACCAGCCGCAGATTCGCCTCGATCATCCGGCTCCGTGCATCACAGTCTCCGCGTGCAATGGCCTCCGCCAAGTCGCGTTCCTCCACCGCGGAGAGCAATGAAGTCTGATTGATGTCCCGAAAATAGGTCTGAAGATCGTTCGCGACGCCATATCTCTTCGCTGTGGTGCCGTTCATCAAGGTACTCCCTGATCACAGTCGCCTTCACTGGAGAAAAACCACTGTCATCGTGGTCACATCAGGCACTCCTTTAACGCCTGGAGAAATCAGAGCGACCTGTCTGTCTCATTCCATGAGACCACGCCAGCTTGCTAGACCATGCAACCCTGCTGAGCTTTCTCCGGTCTTCCCACCATGGAAGCGAGCGTCATCCTAGGCCAGTTGCAGGGAGCAACCAAAACCGGCAGGAAAATTGATTTTTTTGGCGAAGATTTCTGAGCCTGTCACATTAAGGGCAGTTTGAGCGAAATATGCTGCTTGGTATCTGCCAATCCCTTGAGGAAGTGACGGATTCTTTCTTAACAAAAAAATTGAAGAACTGGAGTTCTTGTCAGCTGTTCCCGGTTACCGGCTATCAATTTCACTGGCGATGAAGTCTAATTAACATCAGCTCCGGATTCGATTTTTGGGTCTGTTTAGGTCAGGGAGCTTGGGTTCCGGCCGATCGAGGGCGAACCGTCGCAGGTTGGTGAACTAGCGGGATCTTCCGGGAGCGGGCGGCGACCCAAGCATCGATCCGTTACAGAAGGGGAGGCGGTAATGCCCAATGAGCCGGACATCTCCAATCTGATTGCGCGAGCCAAGGCGGGAGACGAGACGGCGATCCGCGAGTTCCTTACCCGGTTCGAGCCGGAGGTGCGCATCATGGTGCGCGGCCGTCTGCCCAGGATGCTTCGGACCCAGTTCGATTCGATGGATTTCGTCCAGGCGGTCTGGCAGAGCTTCTTTGCCGATCTCCGGAGCAGTTCCCGGCAATTCGAGAACGTCCATCATCTGCGCGGTTTTCTGGCCGGGGTCGCCCGCAACAAGGTTTACGAGGAACATCGCCGGCTGACCAGGACCAAGAAGTACGCCCTGGCGCGAGAGCAGAGTCTCTACGTCCGGCGCGGGTCACGCGAGGTCGAGCTCGCGCTGATCTCGCCAGAGCCGACTCCAAGCCAGGCCGTGCAGGCCAGCGACCGGCTGGCGCAGCTCGTCGCGCGGTGCAGCCCGCTCGAGGCGCAGGTCATCACACTGCGCCGTCAGGAGATGACTTTTGATGAGATCGCCAGGCGGACGGGAATCAGCGAGCGCTCGGTCCGGCGGATCATCGACGAGGCCCGCGAGCGGATGGAGGCCAGGGGATGGCGGTGATTCCTTGGCGCACACTGCCAGTGGCTTCTCATGACGCTCAGGTTCCTGGCGAGCGCATGGCCCGCCGCGACTCACTCGACGGCGATCAAGGACGCAGCCGATGCCCTGGAGGAGCGAGCTCACGCCTTTTTCCCTTTGAGGTCTTGCCGGTCGGATCGACCGTGATCCGGGAGCCGTCGCATCGAACCGGCTTGCCGGCCGAGCTCACGTCGCGGTCGCAGACACGGTCGGTCGGATACGCGGCCGGTTCGATCTTCCGGGAGCACCAGGCGGCCCTGGACGACTTCACCGAGAGATTGGCAAGGGGAGAGATCTGCAACGCGGAGGCTTACCTCGCTGGCCTGGGCCAGGTGGCCCCAGCGCTGGCGGTCGAGCTGATCTACCGTGAGTATTGCCTGGCCGAACTGGCGGGATCTCAGCCGGACCCCGCGGTATTCCTTGACCGGTTTCCCGCGCATCGCGAAATGCTGGGACGGCTCTTCTCGGTCCATCGCGCGTGCTCCCCTTCTCAACTGGAATACTGGATCGAGCCGACCGCCGGGGCGGATGTCTTTCCCGAGGCGGGCGACGAGATCGGTCCTTACCTGCTGCGGCGCGAGCTCGGGCGAGGGGCCTTCGCGCGGGTTTTCCTGGCAGAGCAGCGCGACCTGGAAAACCGGCTGGTGATCCTGAAGCTGTCTACGAGGCCAACGCGCGAGCCATGGCTGCTGGCCCGGGTACGGCATTCCCACATCGTCGAGATCCTGTCGCATGCCGTGGTCGATGATGGAGCTTTCCAGCTCATTTGCATGCCTTTCCTGGGAGGCGCGACCCTCTCGGCCGTCCTCGATCATCGCCGCCGGTTCCGCCGGCCTCGTGGCTCGCGTGGCGATCTGCTCAAAGACCTTGACGCCGTCGCCGCCGCCGAATACTCTGGCGTCAATCCGGCGCGTCCGGCGCGCGAGATCCTGAACAGTCTGACCGACTGCCAGGCCATGGCCTGGATCACGGCCCGGCTGGCCGACGCCCTTGACCATGCGCAATGCCGCGACGTCATCCATGGCGATGTGAAGCCATCGAACATCCTGCTGACGGCCGACGGCAACCCGATGCTTCTGGACTTCAACCTGGCCTGGAACTGGTCGTTCGAGAAGACCAACGGTCCGCTCGAAGATCTGGGAGGGACCCTGGCCTACATGGCGCCGGAACGCTTGGGGGCGATCGCCTCCCTGGGTTCCACCGCCTCCGATACCCGGCATTCGAGCGAGGTCGAGCCCTCGGAGGGCGACGATCCGCACAGTGCCGACATTTATTCGCTGGGGATCGTCTTGCTGGAAGCCCTCACGGCCGCGTCGCCGGCGGTGATGCGCGATCGGGACGCCCCGGCACGTACGCCAAAGACGATGCCCGACCTGGCGGCGGAATATGGCTCGTTCCGCGAGCGCGGGGCTTTGGCCGTCATTCGCACCTCCGAGTCCGCCGCCGGTCAGTCGATCCCCCCTGGCCTTCGCGCAATTCTCGAGCGTTGCCTGGCCGTCCGCCCCGCGGGCCGATACCGGCGGGCGCTCGAGCTGGCCGAGGATCTGGACCGCTGGCGGGCCGACCTGCCGCTGGCTTACGCCGCCGAGCCATTCTGGTCTCAGACCCTGCCCCGCTGTGCGCGGCGGAGCAAGAAACTGCTCTTCGCCGTGGGACTGGCACTGGTGATGTGCCTGGTCACGACGTACCTGGTGGTGAGCCGGATCCAGTCGCGCTTGACGCTCAAGGACATGGCCATGTTCAAGCTGGCCCGGAACTGGGACGACATCGAGTCCCATGCATTCCAGTTTCAGCGCCAATGGCCAGCACTCCTCCATCGACCACAGTGGTCACACGACATCGAGTCCCTTGCGTTCCAGTTTCAGCGCCCCCACAGTCCCCGGCTTCAGAACCCGGACGCCCCCGAGATAGTGGCAACGGCAGCTCACGCACTGAAAGAGTACGATGTCTTCGGTCGTGGTGACTGGCGGCAGCGAGAAGAGGTACGGAACCTTCCCGAGGGGGATCGCAACGACCTTGCGCTCTGGCTGATGGAACAGACCTTCCGCTACTGCCGGGCTCTCGGGGACCGGCCCGACTCACCGGGCGACTGGCGCCGGGCCCTCGCATTTCTCGACCGGGTGAGTACGACACCGCCGCTTCAAGCCTTCGAGACCTTGCGCCGGCGGCTGCATGCCAGGCTGGCCCAGAGCGGAACGCCCGACTCTCAGGCTCAAAAACAGATCGCGTTTCCGCCTGAACCAGACACCGCGCCTGAGAGCCTGGCGAGGCGACCTCCCGAGCCGCCGTGGCTCGAAGACTACCTGCTGGGCGTGGCCGCGGAGCTGGAAGACGCGCCCGATCCGGACCAGGCTTTGCAGCATTATGACCGCGTTCTGGCCCGTAGTCCCGACTCGTTCTGGGGCCATTATCGTGCCGCGGTCGTCTGTTTCCAACTGGAACGATGGTCCGAAGCGGCCTGGCACCTCGAGTGCTGCAAGAAGCGGCGCTCTGAGAATGCCGCCCTGCACGGCCAGTCCGTCTCGTGCCTCAGTCATCTGGGATTGCTGGATGATGCCCTTCGCGAGTGCAGCCGCGCCCTGGACTCGGCCCCGGATTACGCGGAGTTCTACCGATCGCGCGCCTGGATCCGAATGAGCCTGGGCCAGACCGAGGGGCTGGAGGACGATCTGCGGCGGGTCGACCTGCTCGGCAGGTTCTTGACCCGAGGATTCTTCCGCAACCCTCCCGGCCAGGGCGCAGGCAATCCCCTACCGGCCACAGTGCCAGCCTCACAGCGGGCCCTGGATCTTGACTTCAATCCAGTCTTCACGGCTCAACCGGGCGACCCGCTGGTGGAGCCCGAGGAGATCCAGCCGGATGAGCTTGACGCCCGCGCCGCGCTGGCTCTGACCATCATCACCAAGGCGGGCACAAACAAGCTTCGCGATGAGGCCGCCGAGACCGACCGAACCACGCCAGGGGCACATGCCAGCACGCCGGATGCGCTGGCGATCGCGGCAGCCGAGCTCGAGAAGATCCTCACTCTCGATCCCCAGCACATCACTGCCCGCATGGCGCGGATGATGCAGTCGCTAGAGCAGGGCCACCTCCAGGAAGCCAGGAACGACCTTGACTTGGTCCTGAATCACCCCAACCTGATCGCCGAGCTGCGCAAGAATCCCCAGGTCTTCCGGTTCCTCTACCTCGCGGCCCAGCGGTTCGCTCGCTACGGCCATATCACCGAGGCCTTGAGAATCGCCGACATGGCGGTTTCTTGCAGCAAAGAGCTCAACCAATCCCGGGGCCTGTCTCACTACTGCAAGGCAATGGTCCTCAGCGTCGCCGCCCGATCCGACTGGACGCAGGTCGCTCTCGCCGCCAAGCAGCTTCAACTGGCGATCCATGCCAACGACCGATTCAAAGAGTGGTACCAGTGCAACAAAGACTTCGATCCGGTCCGGACGCGGATCAACGCGGCGCTCGATCGGTTGCCGGAGATCAGCCGGAAAAAGGACAGCAGGACGGCTCGAGGGTCAGCGATGGCAGATGGCAGATGGCAGATGGCAGATGGCAAATGGCAAATGGCAAATGGCAAATGACGGAGGGCAGATGACGGCATCTTGCGTCACTGGGGCGACGACCGTTTCCCGGTGCGAAAGTCGGTCGGCTCATCACTTGCCGGTACGCCGCCTGCTGGCCACCCAGTTCGACACCCCGCAGCTCGCACAGCCGGAATGGCTCGAGGAGACTCCGCATGACGCTGGTGAATCGTTTTTCGGCGTCGCAACCGCCGCTGTGGAGAGCTTCCTGGCAGAGGCAGTCGCTCCACAACCACCATCTGAGCAATCACAGTCTCCGCACCGGCGGACCGGCTCTTGAATCGAGGGGGAATGCTCCGGCGCCACCGCAGGGCCTCGGGCGAGGCCTGGGCTGGAGCCGGCGGGCTCGAAGAGAACGTCAAAATCCGAGCGGCTGCGAAACGCTGCGCGGAGGGTGGCCAGGTTGAGATCGAGAGCGCCGAGGACGTGTAGCACCGTCGTGTTCTGATCGAGCAGCGGCTCCACGTCGATGAGGTCGATGGTCCAGCCTCCATCTCCCAGGATTCGCTGGCAAAGCGTGAACCGCTCGGCGCGGAGCGCCTCGGACCGCCGGGCATCTTCCAGGTCCGCCGGCGCGGCCAGTCGCAGCAGCCTCGACCGGTCGGGATCATGATTCAGGTCAGCGTCGGCCGCACGGGTTAAAGAGCCAAGCTCTTCGCCCTCCGGCGATCCGCTGGCGTTATCGCGTGGCGGGGATGAACGACCAGGAGCAACCAAGACCTCACCGAGCTCCACGCCCCTATCGGTCAGGATCACAACCGCCTGACCACGCTCGATCTTCGCCTCGAGTCTCCTGCCGTGGTCGAGCGGGAACCGTCCCACATGACCCATCAGTCCATAGCGAACCAGGTACGCCGGATCCTGTTCCATCGTCTCGTCTCTCGACCGATATGGGACCGCCCTCGGCCCCAGGTGCCGGATGGCCGAACGACCTTGACTCTCTCATCAGACTCGATATCCGCATCCCAAACAAGACGCTGGTCGAACATTCAATGCCCGGAAATCCTCTCCAGAACCGCAAGGCACACATGCGTGCGTCCACATGAAACCGGAGTTGATCGTGTTCACGCAACCCCCGGTTGGCCCTATAATTCCCAGAATTGGATATCACGCAGATCGCTGCCCAGCCTGCGGAGTTCCCACGCAGTACGTTCAGGTCGCCCCAGACGGCGCTCTCAATGACGAGCGTCAAACTCGGACAAGGCAAAGATTGATGAGCCAATCTCGGTGCACGCTGAGTGTGCGTGGGCTTGATTGCCCCAATGAAGTTGAGACCCTTCGCGCCGCGCTGGAAGGTTCGCCGGGCGTGACGAGGCTGGGCTTCGACCTGATTCACGGTTTGATGACCGTGGATTACGAGACCAGGGTGATCGATCACGAGGGGTTGCTGCGCCGAGTCCGGGAGCGGGCTGGGATGCAGGCCGAACTGGCGGGCCAGCCCGAAACGGCAAGTCCCGCTTTGACGTCCTGGTGGTCGCGGCATGGGCGCTGGGTTTCGACCGTGAGTTCCGGGCTGGCACTGGGAATCGGCCTGGCCGCGGCCAGGCTGGGCCCGACGCTGGACCTGGAAAAAGGCAGTGGCCAGAGGCTGGCCCAGGGCTGCTTCGCGCTGGCGGTCTGTTGCGGGGGAGCCTGGCTTGTTCCCCGCGCCGTTCGAAGCCTGAGGCGCTTCCGGCTCGATATCGACGTGCTCATGGGACTGGCGATCCTGGGGGCACTCGGGCTGGGGCAATGGGACGAGGCGGCGACCGTGGCCTTCCTGTTCGGCCTCTCCGAGTCGCTCGAATCTCTGAGCCTGGAGCGTGCCCGCCGGGCGATCCGCAACCTTCTGGAGATCGCGCCCCAGACCGCTGAACGGATCGGGCCCGATGGAACCATTCAACGAATCCCGGCGGGCCAGGTGCGGGCGGGCGACCGCGTCCTGGTTCGCGCGGGCGACACGATCCCGATCGATGGCAATGTGGTCAAGGGCCGCTCCAGTGTGGACCAGAAGACGATCACCGGTGAATCGGTGCCGGTGGAACGCGGACCGGGCGATTCCGTGTACGCGGGGACGGTCAGCGGTGAGGGCACGCTCGAGATCGAAGCCTGCGGGCCGGTGAGCGACTCCTTGATATCGCGGATCGTGGCCCAGGTTCGTGAGGCCCGGGCCGGTCGGGCCGCCGTCGAGCGGCGGATCAGCCGGTTCGCGGCCATTTATACGCCCGTCGTGGTGGTCCTATCGCTCCTGGTCATGGTCGTCCCGCCGCTCTTGATCTGGGCCGCCGCGGGAGCCGGGTCGATGCCCCCCTGGCCGCTCTGGCACGCTTGGTTTTACAAGGGGCTGGTCATCCTGGTCATCGCCTGCCCGTGCGCCCTGGTCATCGCCACGCCCGTGGCCGTCGTCAGCGGCCTGGCGGCGGCGGCGCGGTGCGGAGTGCTGATCAAGGGCGGAGCATTCCTCGAGGAGATCGGCCGGCTGCGCGCCCTGGCCTTCGACAAGACGGGAACCCTGACGCTGGGCCAGCCCGACGTGCTCGAGGTTGTCTGTGCTCCCGGCCAGGACGATCAGGCCCAGGTGCTGCGGATCGCGGCGGCCCTGGGAGATCGAGGGGGACACGTCCTGGGCAAGGCTATTGCCCGCCATGCCCGCGGCCTGCGTCTGGATGTGCCTGTCGCGGACGATTACCGCGCGATCCCCGGCAAGGGCGCGCTGGGCCGCGTCGACGCGATCGAGTATCACCTCGGCAGCCACCGCTACATCGATGAGGCCGGCCTATGTCATCCGGCCTTTCACGACGAGCTGGACAAGGCCGAGGACGCGGTCGGCACGGCAGTCGCGATCACCGCGGAGTCTGGACCACTGGGCTGGATTCGCCTGGCCGACCAGCCGCGGCCCGAAGCGGCCCAGGTTCTGAACGAGCTGCACGACCTTGGCCTGCGGACGATCATGCTCACCGGCGACAACGCCCGAACGGCCTCGGCCGTGGCCAGCGCCTTGGGCGTCGGCGAGCAGCGCGCGGAGCTGTTGCCGGCCGACAAGGTCACGGCGATCTCCGACCTATCCTCCCGCCACGGCCCGACCGGCATGGTCGGCGACGGCGTCAACGACGCACCGGCCCTGGCCGCCGCCCGCGTGAGCATCGCCCTGGGCGGAATTTCCAGCGGTGCTGCGCTCGAGACCGCCGACATCGTACTCATGGGTGACGACCTCCGCCGCCTTCCCTGGCTGATTCGCCACAGCCGCGCCACGCTCGCTCGCATCCGCCAGAACATCGCCCTCGCGCTCTTCACCAAGGCCATTGTCCTGATCCTGGCCCTCTGTGGCCTGGCCAACCTCTGGATGGCCATCGCCGCCGACGTCGGCACCACTCTCGTCGTCATCGCCAACTCCCTGCGGCTGCTGCGCGGGGCGAAGTGCTGAAGTCGTCGCTTTGCCCGGTGATCTTCCCGCGAGCGGCGGGTGCCAGCGATTTCGTCCTCGTGGCGGCATCATTTTTCCAGGCGTAGTAGAATGATATGGCCTCGGACTGGACCGACGAGACTCACTCATTGGAGCTTGCATGGATCTTCTCAACCCTCGCGAACCGATCAACACCTGGAGCCATGGATTGTGGCTGATGATTGCCCTCGCCGGAATCATCGTGCTGTGGCAGCGAGGTCATGGGGACCGAGCGAAGCAGGTCAGTCTCTTGATCTACGGGTTGAGCCTGATCTTCTGCTCCGCTTGCAGCACGCTTTATCACGGCGTCCGGCTGCCTGATGAGAGGATCAAGGCATTCGCGCTTTTGGACCATATCGGAATCTACATATTGATCGCCGGCACCTATACCCCGATTGCCTGGACCTTCCTCCGGCGGCACTGGAGGCGAGGCGTTCTTGGCCTGGTCTGGTTCTGGGCCGCGCTGGGCATCACGATCCGCCTCAAGTACGAAACCCTGCCGCCCTGGCTGTACACGGGGTTCTACCTGGGGATGGGATGGGGCGCTCTCTTCTGCTACTTCGAGGTCGCCCGCCGTCTTTCCCACCGGGCCCTGATTCCGATTGTCGCCGGGGGCGTGCTTTACAGCCTCGGAGCCATTTGCAACCTCCTCCACGGGCCTGTCCTCTGGCCGGGAGTTTTCCAGGCGCACGAGCTCTTCCACCTGTTCGTGGTGGCCGGAAGCATGTGCCATTTTTACTTCATGCTCACGGTGGTGGGGCCGTCCGAGCTCGATTCGCAATTCTCGCCGCTGCCCGCAAACAGCCCACCCTTACGCTCCACGTTCACCGCCCAGCCGGCGCCGGGCCAGATTGGCGGCTGACGCCTACGCGAGGTTCGCGGTGCACTACGCGCCGCGAGGGAGCAGCTCGGCGCGCACCCATGCTCTCAGTCGCCTGGCCCATGCCGTCTCGTCCGTGCTGTCCTCGTCGATCAGCCAGGGCGTGACCTGGTCGGCCCGGATCTTCAGAAACTGACTGGCCTCGATGGGAAGAAATCGCGGTGTGGTTCGTTCTCCAGTGCGAGTGGGGACGAATAGTGACCGCAGTCTTCCAAGAAAAGGAGACCATCATGATCCACCAGAACACACTTCGAGGGATCGTTGCCGTCAGTCCGTTGAGCCCGGCCGTGGTTGTCGACCGTGCTTGCTGAAGGGCGGAAGACCTTTCCTCTTGATTGCCGGGCTCTCGTTTCGCAAACTCTGAGCTCATGGCAGCCATCGTGAACGAGACGGCCCGGAGCGATGAGGAACTGGCCGCCGAGATTGCCCGCCGCGATGCGTCGGAGCGGGCTTTTCGCGCGGCCAGAGATGCATTCGAAGGGCTCTACCGCCGGCATGCTCCGCTGCTTCTGGCCTTTCTCTCGTCGCGCGTCCACGCCAGCGACCGCGACGATCTGCACCAGGACATCTGGCAGCGGGTGTGGGCCTCCCTACCTGTGCAGTTCCAGGGGGGAAACTTCCGCGCCTGGCTGCACCAGATCGCCCGCAACGCGATCATCGACCTGGGCCGCAAGAAACGGCCAGCGCACCTGGGCGATCTCCGGACCCTGGTCGATGGCCGGTCCGACCAGGCTCGCTCTCTCGGGCTGGAGCAGGAGCGAAAGGACGCACTCGAGCGGTGCCTCAAAGCACTGAAGAGCGAGCTCGCCGCGCTGGTTCGCGCGCGTCTTGGAGGTGATTCCTACACCGACATCTGCGGCCGCCTTGACCTCCGTCCCGAGCAGGCCCACAAGTTGTTCCATCAGGCAAAGGCACAACTCAAAAGCTGCGTGGAGGGAGCGCTGGGATGAAGCTCGTCGCGCTGGAAATCCCCGACGACCCGGCACTGCTGCCCGGCTGGCTGGAGGGCCATCTCGTCAATACGGACCTCGCCGCGCTCGTCGCCGAGCTGGAAGCCGTGCACGGCGAGCATCCGGATAATCTCTCTCTGACCGACATCCTCCGGGACCGGCGCGACGCTGTGCTGTCGCGCGGCCTCGATTCGTTGCCGGCTGAAGGCCTGAAGAGCTTGCTCCGCAACCCGCGCCTCCTGCTCGAGCTGCAAGAGTTGATCCTCACGGAGGGCGGACCCTGCTGGCTGAGCGGCGCGGCTGAGGCCGCCAGCAAACAAGACGACCTGGGGCGGGTCTGGAATCGGCTGAGCGACCCGCTTCAGCAGACCTCCCGAGCCGCCGCCTCTCCCTCGCGCCGGGTCGTTCCTCTGGCCCGCTGGATCGCGAGCTTCGCCGCGGCGGCGGCCATTGTGCTGGGAGTCGGAGTCTTCCTGGTCGAGCGACAGCGCGGGGGCGACCAGGGAGCGACCGCCGTCGCGGCCTCTGGCTGGGGCTGGAGCCGCCCAGGCGTACTGGCCGACGACTTGCCTCCAGGCGTCTACCTCGATCGACTTGCCGACGCCGCCGGCGAGTGGTTCAAGAAACGGCCCGACGACCCGATCGCCCTGGCCCGGCGGATCAGCGAGTTCCGCCAGGGCTGTTCCGTGCTCATCCTCTCGCCGCACAAGCCGCTTTCGGCCCAGGACCGCGCCTGGCTGGTTGAGAAATGCCGCGCCTGGGCCGCCAAGCTCGACGCCCACCTGGCAGCGCTCGAGGCCGGAGCCAGCGCGGCGAAGGTACGCGACGATGCCGACGCCACGGTCAACAAGCTGATCGAAGCGCTTCGCGATCGAGCGAAGGTACTGGCCTGAAGATCCTGGACCTCGGGGCGGGGATCGCAACTTGCGGCGCTTAGAGTCTGTCCCATAAGGTGAACATTCGGAGAGTATCGAGCGTAGTAATGGCATGAGAATGCACCATTACCCCAGCGACCTCACTGATGACCAGTGGGCCCTGATCGAGCCCCATCTGCCGACCCGAGCGACGTGGCGTGCCGCCAGCGCCGCTACGGCGACTTCTCCCGCATGAATCGCACCTGGAA
>JAFAHT010000212.1 GCA_019237095.1 Planctomycetaceae bacterium | reverse complement strand
ACGTCGTGAGACAGTCGCCAACCATGCGGCCGGAATTGCTCCAAGCGCACCCACAAGGTCGTTGGAGGTCACCCGGTGCGGCTCTTCGGAGAAGAGAGAAAACCACAGGATCCATCGGGGTCCACAGGATCGGAACGGGTCCTTGGGCGCTAACGTAGTCGGGGAAAGGCATGCGTTGCCCAGAAGCTGCACGACTTCGGTCGTGGCAGAGCGTTCACTGTCTTGTTCGCGATCACGATCGCGCTGGGGATCGCCGTGCAACTCATCGGCGCTTATTGCTTCCCGAGTAGCTGGAATCTCGAACCCGTGAACGTGGATTTTCGTCACGAGCGCCTCTGGGATTGGCGCGATAACGAACTGTCGCGCTGCCTCGTCGAGACCTGGAGGCAATACAGGAAGTGACGACCTCGTAAAGCCGAACCAGCTCATGCCCTCGGTTACGGCCCTCGATGAAGCACGCCGCCTTTCATGACCAGGCGCACCTTGCGAACCGCCGAGATTGCGCGAGTCGGATCTCCATCGACCGCGACCAGATCAGCAAACAGCTCCGGCTTGATGGTTCCCAGTCGGTCATCCAGGCGGAGAACCCTGGCGGCGACCGAGGTGGCTGATTGAAGAGCCTCGGCGGGCTTCATCCCGAACTCAACCATCAACTCGAGTTCGCGCGCGCCTGCGCCGTGGGCGAAGACCCCCATATCGCTGCCGTTGGCGATGGTCACGCCCGCCTCGCGCGCTTGCTTGAAAAGAGTCCGCAGGTTCGCAAGTGGCTTTGGCTCAGGATCAACCCCGATCCGCCAGCCGCTGTATCTCGTCGCCGAGGCCTCCGTCGCGGTCAGCGTCGGGCAGAGGGCAACTCCCCGCTGGGCCATCAACCGGAACACCTCGGGGTCGCCGCCGTAACCGTGCTCGATCGTCGCGACCCCGGCCTCGGCGGCCCGCCTCATTCCCTCGGGCGACGAGGCGTGTGTTGTAACCAGGATGCCGTTTGACCGTGCCGTCTCGACGATGAGCGTGAGCTCCTGCCGGGAAAACGAGGGCCGGACTTCCTGGCCACCCATGGCCGCGTCGGCATAGACCTTGATCCAGTCGGCTCCACGACCAATCTGGTCGCGGACGACCCGGATCAGGGCATCGTGCCCGTCGGCCTCCTCGGCGCCCTGAGGGATGTGCCACTCAGGAGCAAACCCCTTTGGGGCGTAAGACCCCGTTGCCACGATTGCGCGGGTGGTCACGAGCATTCGCGGGCCGGGAATGATTCCCTGCTCGACCGCCTGCTTGAGACCCACGTCCGCATAACCGGCCCCCTCGGTTCCCATGTCGCGGATCGTGGTGAACCCCGAGAGTAAAATGTTCTTCAGATGGTTGGTCGCCCGGCAAACCCGCAGCGCCAGCGCTTCCTTGAGCACCTGATCGTTCCAGATCGCTTCGTTGTACGGGTGCAGCAGCACGTGCGTGTGCGCATCGATGAGCCCCGGCAGCAGCGTGGTTCCCGGCAGCTCGATCACACGGGCGCCTTCGGGAATCCTCACTTCCCCCGCCGGTCCAGCCGCCTCGATTCTCTCTCCGCGAACCGCCACAACCCAGCCCTCGTGGGCTTCGGGTGAAATCCCATCGAAGACGCGTGAGGGGCGGAGTACGATGGAGGATGGGGCAGCGATTGCCCCAGTGTTGAGCAAGACAATGCCTGCAAAGACTGTGATGCACGCACGTCGATACATCGCTTTCCTTTCATTCAGGATTCCGTGCATCGACAGGTTCCGCTGTACGGGTCACTTCAGCAACCGCACGAATCCTGCCTGCTCGAAATGGTGATCCGTGGTCAGCGCCTCGGTCAGTCCGCGTTGTTGCATAACGACGAAGCTTGCGCAATCAACCAAGCTCCATTCCTTGTCGGGGCGGGATTGCCAGAGCTGCCAGGCGGCTGCGTCGAGCGCGGTGTCGACATGGACGGCCTCGACCCAGTTGGCAGCGCGTAAGGCGATCAAGAACTGGATTTGCTGAGGTCGTGGAATACGAAAAGGGCTGGTCAGAACCGAAACGAGTTCGGACAGAATGTAATTAGTCGTCACCAGCCGAAAAGGAACTCGCCTGGCTTGGACAATGATCGACACAGCCAGGCCGTGATGCAACTCTCTGCGATTGAGCCAGACTGCCCATCCTGACGTGTCAACAAAGAGATCACTCATCAGGATTCCCGCGAAGCTCTCGATAGAGGGCCTGACCGATGTAGTAGTCGTGGCGCTCAGCAACATCAGAAATCTCGGAATCGATGGCGCCAGCCCATCGCAGCAAGGGATCTTCTTCCAACTCCTGAACGGCAGTCGATACCAGTTCCTGGGCGAGGGTTTCGGGAGTCTTACCCTGCTGAAGGGCGAGCTTGTTCAGGTACGAGAATACCTCTTCCGGGACGTCAATCGTGAGCGGGTGCGACATGATGGTTCTCCTTATGGATCGGGGAGTTGTCCATCGTACGATCCAGCCTCCTCCGGTACCATCTCAATGCCTCCCCTGCGCCCCATGCCCATGGCCTGCGGCATGGTCCCTCTGGAACAAGGGATGGTTCGGGTCGCTGGCGGCGATGTAGGAGATCAGATCGAGCATTTCCTCGCGGGTCAGCTTGTCGAGCAGGCCGTTGGGCATGATCGAGGCCGGCGACTGCTTGCGGCTGGAAATCTCGGACTTCTTGAGTACCTTCGGCTCGGTGCTGGCCAGCGGGTTCTCGACGATCTTCACCACCTCGGACGTCTCCTCGACGATCAGCCCGGTCAATACCCGGCGGCTCTCCATCTCGAAGAGATAGGCATAATATTTGTCGTTGATCTTGGCCGAGGGTTCGAGGATGTTACGGAGCAGGTCGGCCGGGGCTTGCTTGGGGTCGACGTACGAAGAACAAGATGAGCCCCCTTCCGGAAACGTTTTTGCGTATAGTATTGGGTAGAGGTTGCCGGCGGTGATCGACCGCCCGGGCGGGACATCATCGGATTTCGGCCGCTGGACATTCCGGGACAAAGACGAGCGAATCTGAGGCGACGGGACAAGCGCTATAGCTTAACCCTCACTCCTAGACGATCGAGGAACCGACGAGGCCGGTGATGACGACGGAATTCCACTCTCCGACTCCCCCTCATCCCGAGTCACAAATCGAGACCGATAGCCGGTTTCCCTCCGGACCTTGGTGCGGATTCTTTCTGATGTCCCACCTCCCTGGCCGACACCAGATGGAGCTGCATCTGACCTTTTGCCAAGGGGTGATGACCGGCGAAGGTCGCGACCGGATCGGGTCGTTCCTGATCCGAGGTCGATACCAGGTCGAGGACGGACAATGCTGGTGGACCAAACGGTATATTGGCAAGCACGACGTGTCTTATCGCGGCTACAATGAGGGGAAAGGCATCTGGGGTCTCTGGGAAATTCCCCCGAGCTGGAAAGGGGGATTTCACATTTGGCCCGAGGCGATGAGCGATCCCACCCAACAAATGCTGGCCGAGGCGATCGACGAGCCGGTTGAGATGGAAACGGAAGCCGGAGCCGGCATGGCCGTTGAGGCCGGCGCCCAGGTGGGTGAGCATGCCGCCGTTGGGCTGGTGCCCGGTGACAAAGAAGTAACCGACAAATCATCGTCGGGCATGATCAGGTCGGTGAGAATCAACTGGGCAATTCACGATCCACCGTTTGCATGGCCTCCTTGCGCGGCCATGAGTGAGACGTCGTCGATTTGGTGGAAGATTCGCGTCATCCACGAGACCGGTTGCTGGGAGTACTTCCTTGGCAGACCGTCGAGAACCTCTGGGATGGCGGCCTGGAAGTCCCGGTAAGTCGGGTGGTAACGA
>JAFAHT010000098.1 GCA_019237095.1 Planctomycetaceae bacterium | reverse complement strand
TGTTCTCCCGGCCGGTGCCGTTGATTTATCTTCGGTTCCACGGCACCACGGGCAAGTATGCCGGGGAGTACGGCCGGCAACTTCTCGAGCCCTGGGCCCTGCTGGCCCGCTCCGCGCTCGAGCGGAAGATCCCGGTACACGCCTACTTCAACAACACCCAAGCAGGCGCCGCTGTCCGGGATGCCTTGCGGCTTGCCGAAATGCTGAGCGAGTGACGGACGGTGGATTTGCCGGGAAACTTGTGCTGCCTTGTCGGAAAAACGACTCACAGACAAGCTATTAGGATGCAAGCAACCGCCTCATGAGTGCCTGGCCAAAGCTTTGAGAATGATCGATGCCCCCGAGCCGCGTCGAGATAGATTAGCTCTCAACGTTGGCCAGCCATCCTGGGGCAATTGCTCGCTCCTGTTGGCCGGATTTGAGACGATGCACGACGCCTGGGAGAGCCTGACGCACGGTGGACTGTTCTCGATCATGCGCGAGTCCTTCTGATCCGAGCTAGGACCAAATTCGACACCCCTGTTCCTATTCGAGACAACCAAGTCGATTCTTGAAGTTGGATCTGATTCATCAGGAAGTTCCGAATGACACGTGTTCAGATCGGAAGATCGAGGCTAAGACTCCCGTTCATCCTGTTATTTCTCTGGGGACTGTTCATCGTTTATGGTACGACGATTCCATTCGATTTCTCGGCGGGTTCTGCCCGAGTGACGGCGAAGATTCAGGAGGTTTTCGAGCAGCCATGGCAAACTACGTCTCGAATGGACATTGTGAGCAATGTCCTACTCTTTCTGCCTTGGGGATTCCTGTGCTCCGTCTGGTTGGCGGATCGCGGAACTGGCTATGCCGTGAGTTTGATAGTCTCGTCCCTCACCGGCCTGGCCCTGAGCGGCTTTGTGGAATTCCTCCAACTTTTCGCTACGACGCGCACCACATCACTCATCGACCTCGCAACCAATTTCTCTGGTTCCATGATGGGCGCCGTGATCGGTTTGCTCTTCGCGCGGTGGGCAAGTCCACTCGCCAAACCCTGGTTGGGGAGAGTGGTCAGAGGGTGGCCCATGATCGCCGGTTCGTTGCTCGTTGCCGCAGGATTGATGATTTCCGATCTCGCTCCCTTCGACGTGAGCATTGACATTGGCGATCTCAAGACATCGATCAAGGCTGCAAGACCAATTCCGTTCGGACCCGCTGTCGACGGGTCTGAAACTCCGGCGGAGCCCTGGTCATGGGCCCGTGAGACACTTACTTGGATAATGGTGGGCGGCCTGTTCATGCTGGCTTTCCGGGAGGCTGGATGGACCGGTTTCCGGGCAATGGGGGGGAGCGCAGCAGTCGCAGGCGGCCTTTCCCTGGCAATCGAGGTGCTTCAGCTCACGATCCGGAGCCGGGTCTCGGATGCAACCTCGGTGGTTTGGTCGCTGTCCGGCTCGATGTTGGGGGCAATGATAGTAGGCCGTTCTGGTGCAGCCGAATCTCGACGCTGGCTCGGCCCTGCAATGGCACTTTGGTTCATGATAGGAATGATCGAGGCTTGGACCCCACCGAACTTTGCGTGGCCCGAATCACCGGTTTTGAGCCCAGAGCGACTGGTGCCGTTCTTGGCATATTATCGTAGCACTGACATTCACGCATTGGCTGACTTGATCAACCAGACTATGTTCTTCGTCCCGCTCGGCACCTTACTAGCCGCGCGCTTCCCCAGGATCTCAGCATGGGCGTGTGTGGGAATTGGGTTTATTCTCGGGGTAGTACTGGAAACCGGACAGTTGTTCATAGTTGACCGCACCAGTGAGATCACGGACGCCTTGTCTGCGGGATTCGGTGCCGGACTGGGTTTCAGGTTATGGCGGTGGGGTGAGTCGATCCGCGATCCTTCCCGGGGTGTCGCAAGATATCGTGTTGGATCTGACGTAGGGCCTAGCGATCGGTCGGCTTGACCTGTTGCCGGGGTGATTCCGGGTCATGGCACAGTTTGGACGAGCCCATGGACGATAGACCGAAGTCTAGCTCCACTTCTCACCATCGCCGTCTCGCCTTCCAAAACTCCATCCTGTCTCAGTTGTAGTAAATTCCGTCTTCCGTCTGGCGAGTCCGGGGACGGGGCGGGGCGATGTCCTGAACTGGGGGGGCCGGCTCGGGGGCGGCGCCTCGGGGGATGATGCTCGGGGCTGTGTCGTCGATGGGGTCGAGACCAGTGGCGAACTGGAGGTCGTTCATGGTCTGCTCGGTCTGGACGAGGCTGGCGGCGACCTGGTCCACTTGGCCGGAGACGAACTGAGGATCCTGGCGGTTGATGGCCATCTCGGTGATCGAGCTGATCTTGTTTTCCAATCGCTCGATCTCAGCCTCGACGAGCTCGAAGTTCTCCTTGGCCTTGTGCAGGTTCTCCAGCCGGCCGCGGCAGGTTTCCAGATTGTCCAGGAGTGCCTTGCGGATGGTCAGCCGGGGTGATGTCCCTGCCGCGTCCTCGGAGGGCATGCGGGCGATCCGGTCTTCCAGCCGCTTGATCTCGGTCTGGATCTGGCCCTCACTGGTACGCTCGAAGAACCGCTCGAGCATGGTATGGGTATAGAGCAGGCGGAGGTAGATCCAGAGCAGCCGGTCCAGCCCGGAGAGCTGCAAGTCCTCGAGCGGCTCGGGCGTGGGGCCGGCGTTGAGCTCTTCGGAGGCCCGCATTTGCTGGGCGATTTGCCTCAAGGCAAGGCAACGATCGCGCAGGCCCTCAAAACGACGAAGCAGGCTCGGGGGCAGCGACTTAAGAATCCGGTCGAAGGCCTCGGCGACGACAACGGACCCCTGTTCCCGGACTGCCTTGTGCTCCTGGACGTCAACATATCTTTGAAACTTCGGGTGCGTGCCCAGCACTCCCAGGTAGGTGGTCTCGCCGGCCAGCACCAGCGGGACGAAGACGTCGGGGTGGCCTGAAATCATGGCAAACCCCATGCTGCCCAGTAAGGCCAGCAGGTTCCAGTGGTTCAGAAACGCTTTTTTTATGTATTTTCCCAGGCCCACGACACTCGGTTTCCTTTGGCTCGGGCTCAGGTCCCGGCGCGCTGGCTTTCCTCGAGCTGGCTGATCAGGTCGCGAAGGTAATAGACGGTCTCCTGGAACCTTGGCTGGCGCTGCATCTCCTTGGACGGGCGGTCCGAGGGTTCGACCTTGAGCTCACGCAGAATTGTACCCGGAGAATTGCTCACCACGTAGATACGATCGCTCAGGAACACGGCCTCCCCGATCGAGTGGGTGACGAAGAAGACTGTGGCCTGGGTCTGCCGCCAGAGGTCGAGCAAGAGGTCCTGCATGTTCATTCGCGTCATCGGGTCGAGGGCCCCGAAGGGTTCGTCCATGAGGATGATTCGCGGCCGGAGGATGAGCGTCTGGGCAATGGCCACGCGCTGGCGCATGCCGCCGGAAAGCTCGTGGGGATACTTGTGCTGGTCGTGCTCGACGCTCAGCCCGACGTTGCCGATCCACTTCCGCGCCAGCTCGTAACGGAGCTTGCGGGCCACGCCCTGGCACTCGAGGCCGAAGGCGACGTTGTCGAGCACGTTGCGGTGATCGAAGCTGGTGTAGTCCTGAAAGACCATGCCCCGGTCCGGACCCGGGTGTTGCACTGGCTGACCGAAGACCAGCACGTCGCCGCTGGTGGGCGGGTGCTGGGGATGCAGGCCGGCAATCAGCCGCAATATTGTGCTCTTGCCGCAGCCGCTGGGTCCGAGGACGCCAACGAACTCGCCCTTGTCGTCCAGGTCGGGAACCACGAAGGTAACGTCGCGGATGGCCGTGAATTCGTTCGGTCGACCCGGATTGTACGTCTTCGTCACCTTGCGGAACTCGACGACGTGCGGCAGCGATGCCTCGTCGGCAGTCTGGACGTGGTCGAGGACTTCGCCGATGCCAATGGCCGCCGAACCGGACATCAGCTTGGCCCCGGGCTCGGAAGCAACGGCGGAATCCGCGTCAGATGGGCTCATGAGCGTGGTTGATCCGAGGCACGAGATTCTGCCGGGGGCGTGGGAAGGGTACCGCCGGCAGCTACGGGAAGGGCCGGTCGCCAGATCAGCCCCTTCAGGTCTTCCCAGCCATGCATCACGCCACGAACCAGGCTGTGAAGCAGGCCGCTGCCGCCGTAGCGATAGGGGAAGAGTTCCTTCTGGATCCACATTAACACGTAATCGATGGCCAGGGCCACGACTGGAATGATCAGCAGCACCAGCATCACGTGCTCGCGCGGGCCTCGCCGTTGCGAGGTGTTGATGATGTCACCCAGCCCGCCCGATTCACCGCCGAACTTGATGACCTCGGCCAGCATGATGTAGCCGAAGGCCAGCGAAAACAGCAGCCGCAAGGAATTGAAGACGCTGGGCAGGGCCAGAGGGACAAGCACCTTGAAGATCGTCTGCCAGCGGCCGGCCCCCAGGGTATAGGCGGAATCGACGTAGGATTCGCGGACCTCGCCGATCGCCCGGGCCGTGTCGGAGATGATGAACGCGACGCAGGCGATGAAGATGAACATGACCTTCTGAAGCTCGCCAATGCCGAAGAGCGAGAAGGTGAGCGGAATCAGGGCCGCAACCGGGATGTTGCGTCCGAAAAGCGTCATCGGCAGGAACAAGGCGTTGACCCGCGAGAAGCACCCGCAGAGCACTCCCAGAGGCACTCCCACAAGCGTGGCCAGACCGAAGCCGGAGCACACCCGGCGCAGGGTGGTCAGCAGGTTGCGCGTCAGACCCCGATCGAACCAGAGGCTGTGGAAGCTGGCAAAGGTCTCCCAGGGGCTGGACAGCCCCTTCGATGGCGAGATGATCCGCTCCTCGGGCTCGCCCCGGGTGACGAACCACCAAAGTGCCAGGCAACCCCCGACGCCCACCAGGCCGATCACCACGACCTGCCAGCGCGGGGCCTGTTCCCGCAGACCCAGGAAGATGCCTGAGCGCAAGCCCAGAGCTCCCGGGCGGCCGACCCTGACCGGGGGTCCGGAGCCCTTCGCAATCGTCGGGTTTCCCGGTGACGGCGTCGGCTGCTCGGGTTCTGATCTTGCCATCTGGTCCGTACTCGCGAGATTCCAGGAGCGGAAAACGGGGCTCAGGTCGCTTTTTCGGCCGTGAGCACCTTGATCTCGACCCGCCGGTTCTTGGTGTGGTTGAGCGGATCGCTCGGGTCGGCCGGCCGGTCCCAGCCCACGCCGTCAACGTTGAACCGGTTGGGATCGAGGTCGGGGTACTTCTGCACCAAGGCCTCCTTGATAGCGTTGGCCCGGTTCTGCGACAGTTCCTTGACCAGTGCGGCAGGGACCTCGCCCTTCATCGAGCTGTCGGTGTGGCCCTCGATCACGATCCGGGCGGCGCCGAACTGGCCGGCAAGCTGTGCGATCTCCTCGAGCACATTATTCACATTGGGGTCGTAGAGCTCCTCGACCGACTTGCCATCCCTCATCCGGATGACCTTCTTGAACGGGTCCCAGCTATTGGGGAAGAAGTGCATCACGACCGTGTTGGTCAATATCTCCTCGCCCTCGGCCCGCACCGTTTGCAGTTCCTTGGGGGCGACCTGGGTGCCGTACTCGACCTGCTGCGAGGCGTACTTCGCGTCCTGGCCCAGCTTCTGGATGATCGAGAAGTCCATGACCTGATCGAACGGCACCGGCCGGTGGCCGATCGCGCTGATGCGGCGGTAGAGCAGATACGACCGCTGCCAGATGCGCTCGAAATTGGTCGGGTTGTTCTGGTTGATGAAGAACTGGAAGTTCTCGGCCCAGTTGGTGCTGTGTGCGTCGCCCAGCATCCCCAGCGCGTCGGAGGCGGGGATATTGTAGCCGGAGGCCATGAGCCCGGAGACCTTCTGCCGCTCCGGCTCCTGCTTGAGCAACTCCATGGCGTCGAAGATACCCCGGCTGATGGCTTCGATGATCGGCGTGTTGTCGCGCGCGAAATCGGCCCGGGTGAACCAGACGTCGGCGATCAGGTGGTTGGCTTCCTTGGTGGTCACCAGCAGGCGGTTGCCCTTGGCCTTGGCCAGGTTGTAGATGTCGGGAGCCCACGAAACGCAGCCGGCGATGTCTTTCTGGGCATTGAACGCGGCCGCGGCCTGGAAGGCGTCCTCGGTGAAAACCATGTTCACCTCCGATGGTTGCACGCCGCCGGAGACCAGCATGTTGAGCGCGAAGTAATGCGACGGCGAGTTCTGGGCCAGAACGAGCTTCTTGCCCCGCAGGTCGGCGACCGTCTTGATGTTCTCGCGGACCACGACCCCGTCGCCGCCGTTGGAGAAATCGACCTGCTGGTAGACCCGGGGCATGATCCGGCTGTCGCGCGGGTTGCCTTGCGGATCGACGAAGCTCTCCAGGAAAAGCGGGACCATGTCGAGCGTCGCCCAGCCGATGTGGACTTCCCCCGCGGCGTAGGCGTCGCGCATCTGGACGGGGTTGTCGATCAGCACCAGGTCGACCTTGAACGGCTTGCCGTCGGCCGTCTTCCATTCCTGCCCGGCCTTGAACCCGTTGTTGGCCAGAACGATCGGAGCCCAGCCGGCCCAGACGTTCAGCGCGAACCGGACGGTGTTGTCCTTGAGCGGCTTGTAGGCGGCCACTCCCTTGACCGGCGGCAGCTTCTCGGCCGGTTTGAAATTGTACTCCTTGACTGTCGTGGGACTGGTGGAGTCGGTCGATTCTGCGACCTGCTCGGGGCCCAGGTCCTTGGGCTCGAGCTTGCCCTGCGGCGGGCCCCCTGCGCCGCCCTGCGGCTGGACCGGCTTCGGGGCGACGATATCGCTGCGATAGACCGCAAACCCGATCAATCCCAGGACGACCAGCGCCAGGGCCACGTAAAATGTGGGCTTCGGCTGTCCGGCGGCCATTGTTCGTGCTCCTCTCTTGGACGACCCATTGATAGGCGACGGAAGGCGACGGTGATGCAGCCCGGCTCAAGACCCCTCGACTCGGTATCTCAGGGTAATGCCAGTGCAAACGTCATGCAACCACGGACTTTGCACGACGGCGTCTTTGTGTGTCTTCGCCAGATCGGGGACGATCTTGGAGGCTCTCGGCGATCGCCCGCAGCGATTTCAAGGCCCTTCGGTGACCCTGGTCCTGGCCGGCCCGAGCCGATCGGGCGGCTCGATTCCAGGAACGGCCTGCGCGGAGGACGGTTCGAGCTGACGCTCGAACTCGCGGAGCGCGTCCTCGGCAAGCTGCGCCTCTGTCGCCTCTTCCTGGCGAATCGCCTCGACACCCTCGCCGGAGAGGTCCGCGGCCACGCGCACCTTCGCCCGGTTGAGGTCGATCTTTTCCTGGATGCTCGATTCGAGCTGGCCGAAATCGGTGGTCACGTTGACATGAAAATCCTGAGCCAGCCTGGCCATTTCGGCTTCGGCCGCGCTCATCTTGAGGTCGGCGTCGTAGCGGGCGATCTTGTCGCGGATCTCCGCCAGCTTGCCGCCGGCGTGCTTGATCTTCAGCAGGTTGTTCTCATAGGCTTGCTCGTGCATCCTGAGCTGGCCTTGGTTCTCGGCGAGCTCCTGGCGGGCGCGCTGGAGTTCCAGCACGAACCGGCCGGCCGATTCGCGATCACCCCGCTTGAGGCAAGTCTTCACCGTCGCCTCCAGCCGCCTCACGTTGGCCTCGTTGCGGGCCACCTGGCGGCCGACCCGCTCGACGAACGCCCGGTACTCGGCCAGACCGACCCGGCCTTCTCGTAATTGCGCGACGGCCCGGTCGTACTCCTGCTGCATCGCCGCGATCGGGTCGGCGGCCCAGAAGAAATCGACCAGCTTGTTGAGCTGGGCCTGAATTGTCCGCCAGAGGTTTCCCAGAATCATCCGCTTGCTCGTCCTTTTCGCGCGCTTGTGCCGTGCATGGAAGACCGTCGCTTTGTACCTTATCGCTTGCCGGTCGTCCAGAAGTCTCACGATCGTGCGGCGAAAGCCTCAAAACGTAGACCCACCGGTCATGGCAGCAGAGGACCGGTGGGCCTCGTTGGTTTCAGGATCGTCCGGACCAGGCTGTCAGCGTCATCGCGCCACGGCGACGGGTCCGCCCGGCGCGAGCACGGTTGTCGCTGGCACCTGGACCGACTCCGCGGCAACGGGATTGGTCTGGACCGGCTCTGCGCCGGCCGGGGCCGCTACGGCAGCCGTTGCCACCGGTGCGGCGGTCTGGGCTCGCGTCAGGTTCACTCGCACCCAGCCCGAGGGATCCAGCGGGGAGATCGACTGAATGGCAAAGCCGCGAAGATCCAGATTGTCCAGATTGACCACGATCGGCTGGCTGCGCAGCCGGGCGCCGATGGCGCTGATGACCAGCGCTCCGCTGAACCGGGTCAGCGGCGTCGCCTTCGACTCGTCTTCGTTGATCGCCAGGACCTGGGAAGTGGTCGACGGGGAAAAGTCCTCGACCTTGGCCCGGATCCTGTGCGAGCCCGGCGTGGGCTCTTCCACCTGGTGGGAGAAGGCGACTTCGAGATGCGGAATCTGGATCCGGAGAATTCTGGCGGGCACGCCGATCACCGACCCAGCCTGGCTCGATTTGTCGGGTGCGGGAACTTCCAGCTCGACATCGCGTACGGTTGCCACCAGAAAGCCGCGGGCATCGACGGCGAACTCGGGAGCCTGGGCCGGCCGCTTGACACGGATGGCCGTCACCTTGGGATTATTCGCCTTGAGCGCCTCGTCGACCGCCCTGGAGTAGGCGGGGAAATCCACGTTCTGGGTGATCGTCGAGGCCTGCTGAGGAGGACTTCCCGGCGGCACGTCCTTGGTCACGATCATCAGGTTGGAGACCGACTTGACCTGCCCGCGCTGGAACAGTCCGTCAGCAATGCTGTTGAGCACCGAGCTCAAATGCACGTCGGCTGTCAGGCCCGGATCTGGGACGGCCAGCGTGGCGGGTTGCGGTGCATCGGCCCCGCGCTGCCTGTCCCCGGCCTGCGACTGGAGCAAGCCTCCCACATAGACCGCCTCGGGCCGCGACCGCAACGATAGCCCCGAGATCAGGAAGTCCTGGAAGGCGAGCATGTTGTTGCCGATCAGGTATTGCGCGAGCTGGGCATTACGCTCGGCTTGCTGACCGGCGATCCGCTCCTGGGCTTCCTCCTGGGCCTCCTGGGGGATTCTCTGGCGGAAGTTGCCGATGGCACCTTCATAGACCTTCTGGGTGATCTTGTTTTGGTTCATGCCGATCAGGCCGGCGACCAGCCGGCCAAACCCTCCACCCGGTTCCGGGGCGGAGCAGATCGAGGCATCAATGTTGTGGTTGTACGCGGGCCAGATTGTCAGGCCGGACGTGCGCAGAACCGTATAAATGGTGAGCTGGGCGGCGTCGCAGCTGGTTGCGGAAAACTCGTACAGCTTGGCAGCCTTGCGACCCTGGGGATCGCTGGCGATCTGATTCTGGAAATCGGTGATCGGCGTGACGCTCGTCAGCAACTGGCTGTTGTAGAAGAAGATGCCGTCATCGCTGGGCAGCAGGCCGAAGCCCGTCTTGGGCCCGGCGGTCACCTGCGACCAGTAGCCCTTGCGGTAGACTGGGCCGGAGGTTACCAGGTTCTGGTCGAACACGGGCTGGACGACGTTGATATCGGCGGTGATATCCAGGTTCGGCTGGTTGAACAGGTCGTTGACCGCCGTCTGCAGCTCCCACGAAGGCTGCCAGGGCCGCTCTTGATTGCGGGTTTTCAATGATCGGAGGGCATCATGAACCCGCTTGAGCCCATCTTGCCTCTGGGCCACCGTGGTAGCTCCATGGTACTCGCTCAGCGCGTCTCCCAGGTCGCTGGCCACGAAATCAACCCAGCGCTGGCGATTGGCGATGATTGACGAGTCCGACGTGGGAGGCAAGCCGCGGACCGTCTCGTCAAGCCGGCGCTCGGCCCACGCCAGGCGCACGCGTGGCCGCATCCACTGCCGCAGGTCTTCGCGAAGCTGGATCGCGGGAGCCCAGGGAACCGCAGCCAGGGCGACCGACATCTGGTAGATCCGGTTCAGCGCGGTCAGGCGATCGACCGGGTTGTCGGCCTGCGAATACGCACGAAGATCGCTCAGCAGGGCATCAAAGAAAACGTTCCAGCCGGGTGCGTTGGGATCCGCAACGGCTCCCGGCCGCGACCAACTGTCACGGATCGATGAGATCGTCTTCTCAACTCCGTTGTAACTCGTCGGTGCCGGAGCGGCCGCCTGCGCGGAATTCGAGCTTCCTACCCCCTGTGAGATCAGCATCCCTGCTGCAATCGTCGCAATAACCAGACGTTGCATTCGTTCTCTCCATCAGGTGTTTACACCGGCGCCGAGTGATCAACAGATCACTCTATCGTCCCGGTGCGGACAATAGTTGACCTATTTTCCCCGTCCATACTACCAAAACCTATTTCAACAGTCCATACTACCCATACTACCAAAACCTGTTCAACTTGTCCATTTGCATGACTGGAGGATCAAACGTGATATCCTCACGCCGTTCGGGCAGGTGATGGTGCCACGAAAGACCTTTCGATCTCGATCTTGCCGCCACGTTCACCAACCCGGCCTCGCTCATGCAATCCACCGGCGTGACGTCCGCTGGATGGGGCGCTTCCGGAACCAGGCCAAGGCCGGCCCGGGGCGATGTAAAGGCCGCCGGGAAATTGCCGGGCCTGGACACCTCTTCTCAAAGCAAGTCCCAGGCCAAAGTGGTGTCAACAATCGAGGGCGACGGCATGACCGTGGTCCCTGCTCCCGTGACGCTCACCAAGCAGACGGAATCGAGCCCGTTCCGCTTTGCCAAGGTCTCCAGGGAATCCGGCATCGACTTCGTTCACTTCTCGGGAATGACCGGAGACAAGTATTTCCCCGGCCAATGCTTCGGGCGTGGCGCTCTTCGACTCCGACGACGCTCTTGACCCTCTCGATCCGGGCGTGCTGTCGCAATAATTGGCTCTCGATCGCGAATAACCTCGGTGCGGCCGACCGTGTTTTCGGACTGTATCGGCGAAACGATCGAGGGCGGAATGAAAATAGCATTTGCGAGGAATCGCTTCTGGAACAGGAGGCCCAGCATGGCTTGGGTAGAGACAGCCTGGCCTACCGTTCGGCTCGGAGCGATCGGCGAGGCCTGGCGGCTGTACAGGCGCCACTGGGGAGTGTGGTCGTTGACGATGCTGGTCTCGCTGGTCGTCGTGGCGATCGGCGAGGGAATCGGCAGGATGCTGCTGCGCGCGGCCTCCTTCGGGATGCTTGGCGGTCTGATCGGTCTGGGAGACTCCGGCGTTCCGATCCTGCCCGCGATCCTGGGCACGATCGTCGCCGGTTTCTTCCTGGGCGGCATGATCCGGATGGCCGTCAACCAGGTGCGTGGCCGGCCACCTCACCTCGAAGACCTCCTGAGCATCACTGACGTCTGGTTCGACCTGGCCCTCGGTTCCGGCTTGCTGGGACTCTTCCTCTTCGTCGGCTGGCACCTTCTTATTATCCCAGGGCTGATCGTCGGCGGGCTGCTGATGTTCATGTACCCCTTGATCGTCGATGGCCGCCTGCCGGCAACCGGGGCGATCATCCAGAGTTACCAGGCGCTCAAGTCTCAATGGCTAGTCGCCACGGTTGTCCACCTGGCCGTCGCCACCGTCGCCGGGCTGGGTGGCCTCCTGGGCGGAATTGGCCTCGTCGTGACCGGGCCGCTTTACGCCTTGTCCATCGCCGTCATGTATCGCGACGTCTTCCTCAGCCCCTACTCACCCGCCTGGGCAAAGCTCAGGACCCCGTTCGACGAGTAAGAATTGCTAACAAATTGACAGCATGGGAGGGCGAGGCTAGCACGCTGCAAGGTTGGCCTTGACATGGTTCGTCGCTCTGCACCGGGAGGCTCTTGAACCGTCCCTGATACAGATGACCGTAGCCGACGGTCCGGTGCGCGACCCTCCAACGCATCGCATGCGTGTGTGCCAGCCAACGGAAGAAGGCCGTCACCTGGCCGCCTGCGTCCGGCCAGACGGCGAAGTGCCAGCGGTTGGACACTAGCTGCGTCCCTGTTTCCGTCCCCGACTTGGAGAACTTTTGGTTCTCGAAACGATGAACCGAAAGGGCTGAAGCCTTTGGCTTTAGGGTAACATGCCGTCGCCCACGGTCAACAACCTTGGTATCGCACATCTGTCATAGAGTTAAGACGGGGGATATGGGCGACATGCATGGATTACCTATGTCCCCTACTTGTGATGGGTAGGATGGCTTTAGGTCGAAAATCCTGCTAGAAATATGCGAGGAGGAATAATTTGTGAAGTTACGTCACTTTTGCCATCTCGGCAGGAAAGAGACTGATAGATGGACGAGATCGACAAATGGCTCGAGGACGAGCGGAGGCCGTTAGGGATTTGCGGCGGGTGTGGTCAGTCACTGCGGCACTGGGAGCCGACGAAATGTGCCCAGTGTGGGATTCTCCTCTGCGAAATATGTGCCAAGAAAGTGCCTTGTTGCCGCACCAAACCCCCGATCCATGAGCATGAGCCCCTTTGCCCCCGACTTCCCTGACTTGGAGTTCGAGACGTTTTCAGATTGTCCATATCCCATTCTTGACGGGCTGGGCGGTTGGCGGCCAAGCCGAAACGGGGACGCAGCTAGAATCAATAACTAGCTGCGTACTCGTTTTCCAGTCCTAGCTGCGTCCCTGTTTCCGTCCCATTAGGCGAAGGAGTCTCGAGGACACGCACGTAAGCGCTTGATGCAGGCGGCTTAGGGTCAAGAAAGCGTTATTCAGTGATGACCCTTTTTCTCTCCCTGGTAAGTGGCCGGTTCTTTCGATTCGGCTCTGAGGGACCACGGTCCACCAGCAGCTCTCGGACTTGCGGCACTTGAACCAAATCACAGACCAATCGTACGGGTAGCTCCGCGTACGAGCGGCGCAGTTCCCCGGCAGCGAAGACAGCCAGTTCGAGGTCACCCCGCAGGCTAAGGCGGCTATCCTGTGAAGGAGCAGCCTCCCAGTCCTGCTTCGGTTCCGGGCCGACGACCGTCTCCAACAAGGGAGATCCCCACACGCCCTGGTGTTCGTTCCCGGGCAAGTAGACCGTCTGCTCGAGTGTGATCGGCCGCTCCAGTACCAGCCTCGTGCCGTACTGGATCGCGAAGGCGGTCAGAGGATAGCTGGTCAGATGCTCCCAGTCGCCGATCCGCACCGGCTGGGAAAGTGCCATGCCCTGCGATCGGAAGGCGTTCTCTGTCAGCTCGACGCAGTAGAGCGCGGCATCGTCCAGGTGAAACCCATAGTCGAATGGCACCTGCTGCTCAAATTTCGCGCGGCAGTAGCTGATCACACCAGGGATATGTCGGCGGTGCTCGGGCTTGAGCCGCTTGACTCCCAAGGCTCCGACACAGTCGAGCATCCAGACCTCGAACGGCTGGCGCTGAACCCCGGCCGACGAGCAATCGTAAACCACGGGGGAGCCATCCTCGACGGCAACGATCCCGGTATGCGAGAACGGGCTTCCCGTGGCCTTGGCGATGAACCGGCTGAGAGGAAACATGCCCCGCAGGGCCCTGGCATCGCCGAACCGGAAGACGATATCTCCCTCTCGCAGGACGCTGCGGCCCCAGCAGCCACACCGCGTCATCGCCTCGTTCGTGGGCAGTGGTGGAAGTTGTCCCGTCAACCGAGCGCGGGTCGCGGCTGGACCCCAGAAATTGCCCGTCCACCCCGGCGGTTTCATCCAGTCGGTCGCTTCCGCCGCTCCTTGCTCATAATTCCATAGCGCAATCATCCAGCAGCAGAACCAGATCAAGGGAAATCTCCGTGTGCATCTTGGGATGTGCTCGTTCGCCTCGAACGGGGCCGGCGCCCGACCCTCTCACGAGGATTATCACCATCCCGGGAGGAAACGGACACGGATGTCTCGATCATTCCGGACCGGGCCGTTCGATCGCCGTGGCGGAGTGGATATGGAGTGTAGGAGAACACACCACAGAGACGCTCGGTCCTGGCACCTCTGGCAGTCTGAAAAGGCCAGATTTTCGGGGCTATAGGCGACCGGCAGGAATGAATTCACCTGCCGACGCGGTCCTCCCTAGGAGGCTCTGACATAGAAGAGCACCATGTATAACACGCTCTCGCTGTTACTCCTCGCTGCAAGGGGGCGATCCATGTACGGACACCCTGTGGGTCGGTCAATCCATGAGTGTCACCCCTTACACAAGTATGGTGCCATGAATCCTTGCTACATAGTATCGAGCAGTTGGCCCAAGATCAAGGGTTAGTTCAGTTGTTTTGGAATTAGCTCGTCCGGTATTCCGGGCGGCTGTTCTCGAAGATTCCTCGTAAGTCGCTTGATCTCAGTGGCTTGCGTCCGGTAAACAGAATAGCCAGCCTTCTGCCATAAGTTATCGCTGAAAAGTAATTTACGGCGAACCACACAACACCAACCGCAAAGAACACCGGAAGAGCCTCCACGAAAATGCTTCGACGCAAGCTAAAATGAAAGGCGTGGCTGCGGTTCAGCACGGACCAGACACTGGCTTGGTTCACCCACGTGGCTCAACCAATCAGGAACGAATGACCCATGATCGCAAATCGATTTGCGCTTCTGCGCGCAGCCCTTGTAGCCGTGACCTTCGGGCTCGCCATTTTCGCGCCAGCACAACCTCAACCTGCCCGGGCGCAGGAGGCCTCGTTCGGCCTGGTGGATTGGAAACCGATCGCGGACAATCCGGTCTTTGCCGGAACCGGATCGAACACCTGGGACCGCAAGATTCGCGAGCGTGGCTATATCCTGATGGGGGACGACGGGATCTTCCACCTCTGGTACACCGGGTACGATCGCGACCGACCGGACAC
>JAFAHT010000197.1 GCA_019237095.1 Planctomycetaceae bacterium | reverse complement strand
AGGTACTCCTGATTCACATCGACGACTCCGTGCTCGACCCCTCAGGCCATGTCGATCCGCGCAAGCTGCGGACGATCGCGCGCCTCGGCGGCGATTACTACTGCCGCAGCACGGACCTCTTCGAGATGAAACGGCCATGAGGAATAGTGACCAGTAACCGGTAGGGTGCGTCGAGTCTACGACGACGCACTGGAGTAGTAGTCAGCAGGTGGTGGGAGAATGCATTCCGGCCCATGCACGGCGTATTGACGGCTGGTTTCCCGTCGTGCAAGTTGCCCATCGTCTCTTGCGATACGCACGACATACCGGGACCTCACTGGCGTCGGATCGTCCAGCGACATCGACGTAACCTTCTGGCGGCATGTGTCTTGGATCGCGTCCATGAATCTGGCACGAATCTTGCTCTTGATTGCCTCTCAGAAACACCTGAGCGTGGAAGCTCGAAGAGAGGCAAGCCATGAACGCCGCCGCGTCGGTCCTGATCGTCGACGACGAGCCAAGTATTCGTCTGATGTTCCGCACGGCACTTCAATCGGCCGGTTACGATGCCGTCGAGGCGGGTGACGGTCCAGCGGCGTTGGCGCAACTTCATGAGTCATCGCCCGATGTGGTCCTGCTGGATCTGAAAATGCCTGGAATGGACGGCATGGAGACGCTGCGGCAAATGCGCGAGCAAGGCGACGATACTGCCGTCGTGATCGTCACGGCGCACGGCAGCATTGCCGATGCAGTGGCCGCCATGAAGCTTGGCGCCGTTGATTTTCTGACCAAGCCGGTTACGCCCGACGGTCTGCGCCGGGTGGTCCGCGAGGTCATCTTGCGGTACGGCCGATCCGAGCCGCCAGCGCGTCCAAGTCGCGGTCCTGATCCGCCGCCAAGACAGAAGCCGGTTGCTCAATCGCCCACGCTCGTTGTGCCGCTCGCTCCGCCCGCCGTCGATCTGGCCCCGGTGAAGCGCGCACTCAGTCAGCGCGACTTCGCCCAGGCCGAGCGGTTGCTCGAACCAGTGCTCGACCAGGCTCCCGATTCTCCCGAGGCGCTCACCCTGATGGGCGTGCTCCATGAGTGTCTGGGCCAGGTTCACGCCGCCTATCACTCGTACCGCGCAGCCCTGGAGTGCTCGCCTCATTATGGCCCGGCCCTCGAGAACCTGAAGCGCTACTGCGAGCAGTTTGGTCTCGACTTCCACAGCAAAGCCATCAACCCCTGCGCCAGGTGAAACAACTCCAGCACGGGGGGAAGCTCTCCTGGAGCAGGCTGTGAGGTTCCACCACCGGGTTGCATCGAGAGCGACCTTGGCATCAGGCCGGCGATTGGCTCATTGACACTCGGTCCGGGGGACCGTAGCTTGCAGGTGGATCCAGTGCGAGTCATGGGACCCAGGGCTATCCGCGTCGGGTCTCAGGCGGCAGGATTGCTGGGACCGTGGCCAATCCAGGAGGTCTCGTATGCGGATAGCAATCTTGACCAACGAGTACCCGCCCCACGTGTATGGGGGCGCAGGGGTCCACGTCGAATATCTCACCCGGGAACTGGCCAGCATAGAGCGAGGGCGTCATGACGTCTCGGTCATATGCTTCGGCGACCAGGACATCCGCGACGGGAACCTGACCGTCCGGGGGATCAACCCGAGTTTCGAACTGCCTTGCCAGGATCCCCGGCACAAGAAGTTCCAGGAGACGATGCTCAGGGACCTGGTCATGGCGGGGATGCTCGAGGGCGTGGACATCGTCCATTGCCACACGTGGTACGCCCACCTGGCCGGCTGTCTCGCGAAGCAGCTCACCGGGGCGAGCCTGGTCCTGACGACGCATTCGCTGGAACCCCACCGCCCCTGGAAGGTCGAACAGCTCGGCTCCGCGTATCGAGCGAGTTCCTGGATCGAGCGGACCGCCTACGAGAATGCCGACGGCGTCATCACCGTTTCCGAGGCGATGCGCGAGGACGTTCATTCCCTCTATGGAGTTCCCTACGACCGGGTTCGGATCATCCATAACGGGATCGACTTGAGCGAGTACAAGCCGACTCCCAATCGGGCCGTCCTGGCCAAGTATCGAATCGACCCCCAGAAGCCGTTCGTACTCTTCGTCGGCCGGATCACCCGCCAGAAGGGGATCATTCATCTGGTCGACGCCGTGAAGTACATCCGGCCGGGCGCACAGGTGGTGCTCTGCGCGGGGGCCCCGGACACAAAGGAGATCGGCCGCGAGATGGAAGAGCGGGTGGAACAGGCTCGCCGCGACGCCGCCGTGCCGATCATCTGGATAGCCCAGATCCTTCCCAGAGAGGAGATCATCCCCCTCTACACGCACGCATCGGTCTTCGTCTGCCCGTCCGTCTATGAACCGTTCGGGATCATCAACCTGGAGGCCATGGCCTGCGAGACCCCCGTCGTCGCCTCGGCGGTCGGCGGAATCAAGGAGGTGGTGATTCCCGGGGAGACGGGATTGCTGGTACCGTTCGAGGCGACCAGCCGCACGAACTTCGAGCCGAGAGAACCGGCGCGATTCGTTCACGACCTGGCAGACGGCGTCAACCAGCTTCTCGACGATCCCCAGCGCCGTCGGGAGATGGGCCTGCAGTCGCGCGACCGGGTCGAACGGCATTTTAGCTGGTCCAGCATTGCCAGGCGCACGCTCGATTTCTACGCTGACCTCGTGAACGAACATGCCCCCAAGGCGTCCGAGATGTCCTGATCAGCAGCCGTGCGCGTCGACCCATGCCCGCAGCAGGACCGCCCCCGGGCCGTGGAACTCGATCCTGGGTGCCGGCCTGGAGAGATCTACGCGCGGAGCCGAAGCACCCGGGGCGAACGGGGGATCCTCGGTCGTGAGGATGAGATCCCAGTGCCGGCATGGCGAGGAAAGCTGATCCTGGAGCGAGAAAGTCCCTGAGCCTCGGAGCCGGATTACGACCCAAAGCGAAGGTCCATGGTCGGCCTCGCGCCGCAGAAGCAGCGAGTCGTCGTCGAGGGCCAGGGCCTCGAAGCTGCCCCGTCGTGAGCAAGAAAGCGCAGGCTCCGTCCGCCGCAGCCGAAGCAGGGCCTGATAGAGCCTGAGTGTTCCGGCATGCGGCTCGCGATCTCGCTCGGCCCAGTCGATCTTGCAGGCGAGGAAGGTCTGCTCGGACTGGCAATCGGGAATCTTTTCCAGCCCGGCGGGATCGGCGAAGGCTGCGTAGTGCCGGAACTCGTGGCGCCTGCCCTCCTCGACGAGCCGGCCCAGCTCGGCGTTGTGATCGGTGAAGAAGAGGAACGGGGCGGTCGCCCCCCATTCTTGCCCCATGAACAGAAGAGGAGTGGCGGGCGCAGTGAGCAAGAGTGCGGAGGCGGCTCGGTACGTGGCCGGGTCAAGCTGATGGTTGAGCCGCTCTCCCATTGCCCGGTTGCCGATCCGGTCATGATTCTGCAGGTAGAAGATGAAGCGGTGGGGCTCGAGTCCGGCCGGGTCCGTTCCCCGGACGTAACCTCGGTGGATCGAGTAGGAGCCGCAGAAGAGCCACCCGCGGTTGATCGTCCGGGCCAGGTCCGCCAGAGAGCCACGGAAATCGCGGAAGGCCCCATCCGAATCGCCGACGAGGTAGCGGCGCAGCTCGTGGTGAAAATCATCCGACCAGAGCCCATCGAGTCCCCATCCCCCCTCGGACTCGGCCCGGACCATCACCGCGAGGTTGCGTGGGTCCTCGGCGAAGAGGAGGACCGACCGATCTCTGATCGACTCCCGTACGAGCGCCGCGAGCTCCGCGAGAAAGTGGCGCGGGCTCTCGTCAAAGATATAGTGCGTCGCATCCAGACGCAGACCGTCCGGGTGATACTCCGAGAGCCAGCAAAGTGCGTTCTCGAAGAAGAAGGAGCGCACCTGGTCACTTTGTTCGCCATCGAGATTGACGGCAGGCCCCCAGAGAGTCTTGTGGCGATTCGAGAAGTAAAAGGGGGTGAACTGGGCCAGGTAATTGCCGTCGGGGCCGAGATGGTTGTAGACGACGTCGAGGAGGACGGCCAGTCCCAGCCGGTGTGCTTCATCAACCAGCTTCCGGAGGTCATCCGGCCTCCCGTAGCATCGCGCCGGGGCGAACAGGCTCACGCCGTCGTAGCCCCAGTTCCGGCTGCCGGGGAAGTCGGCCACGGGCATGAGCTCGATCGCGGTCACGCCCAGCCCTGCTAACTGCGGAAGCCGGCGGGTCACCCCCTCGAAGGTTCCCTCGGGCGAGAAGGTGCCGACATGCAGCTCGTAGATGACCAGGTTCTCGCGCGAGACCCCTTGCCAGCCTCGATCGGTCCAGGAAAACCGGGCTGGATCCATGATCTCGGATGGTCCATGGATTCCCTGGGGCTGGAATCGCGAAGCCGGGTCGGGGAAGGGGCCCTGACCGTCCAGGCGATATCGGTAAAGCGCTCCGGCTCCCAGGCCCGGCACGAACCCGGAGAACATCCCATCCGGAGACTTGCCGAGGTGAATCACCCGGTGCTCGGGGTCCTCAATGACGACGTCGACCTCCCGCTTGCCGGGGGCCCAGACCCGGAAGTAGACGCCATCGCCGTGGGGACAGGCGCCCTGGGGCGGTGGCCGGCTCATCGCGGAACCTTCTTGAAGATCAGGACGGTCAGGGGAGGCAGGAGCAGGACGAGCGACTGCGGTTGCCGGTTCCAGCCGATCGGCGATGGGGTTAGCCCCCCCATGTTGCCCTGGCCGCTGCCGCCGTAAATCGTGGCGTCGCTATTGAGGATCTCCTCCCAGCGCCCGCGCCCGCCCCGCGGAACTCCCACGCGGAAGTTCCGAAAGACCTGATCGCTGAAGTTGCAGACGACCAGGGCCTGGTCGCGCGCCGCCGAGCCCTTACGGAGGAAGGCGAGCACACAGTCGGCGGCGTTGTCGGCCTCGATCCAGGCGAAGCCATTGGTCCGGCAATCCAGCTCGTGGAGGGCTGGCTCGGCCCGGTACTGCGTGTTGAGGTCGCGCACCCACCGCTTCAGGCCTCGATGTCGTGGGTCTTCCAGGAGGTGCCAGTCGAGGCTGGTGTCATGGGCCCATTCCTTCCACTGGCCGAATTCATCACCCATGAACATGAGCTTCTTGCCGGGTAGCGCGAACATGTAGCCATAAAGCAATCGCAGGTTGGCGCGCTTTTCCGACTCTTCCCCCGGCATCTTGGCCAGGAGCGATTTCTTGCCCGGTTTGGAGTCGTCGTGCGAGAGCGGCAAGAGGTAGTTCTCGTTGAAGGCGTAGTGCATCCTGAAGACGAGCTTGGTGTGGGCTTTCGGCCGCTCGGTTGGCTTCAGGAGCATGTACTCCTGGAGCGTATCGTGGACCCAGCCGAGGTCCCACTTGTAGTCGAAGCCGAGTCCGCCGCTTCGTGCCGGCCGAGTGATGTCGGGCCGCGCCGTCGCGTCTTCGGCGAACGTCAGCACCCCGGGGTGGTCCTCGTGGACCTTCTGGTTCACCCCTTGGAGGAACGCGACGGCCGCGAGGTTCTCGTTGCCGCCGAAGTTGTTGGGCTGCCACGTTCCCGGCTCGCGCATGAAGTCGAGCCGGATCATCGATTCCACCCCGTCGACCCTCAGGCCGTCGAAATGATACTTCTCGAGCCAGAACAGGGCGTTTGCGGTCAGGAAGTTGACGACCGGGGGGCTCTCGAAGTTGTAGGCGTATGTTTCCCAGACCGGGATCTTCCGCCTTGTGGGGTCGGCGGGCTCATAAAGGTGGGTGCCGTCGAACTCGGCGAGGCCGTGCGGGTCGGGGGCGAAGTGGGCGGGCACCCAGTCGAGGATGACCCCGATCCCCCCTTGGTGCAGCGTGTCGACGAGGAACATGAGGTCATGGGGCGTGCCGAACCGAGCCGAGGGGGCATACAGGCTGACTGCCTGGTAGCCCCAGGACTCCGCGGCCGGATGTTCGAAGACGGGCAAGAGCTCGACGTGCGTGAAGCCCATCTCGGCGGCATACTGGGCCAGCCGCGGGGCGGCTTCACGGTAGGTCAAGGGCCGATTTCCCTCCTCGGGAACACGCATCCAGGAGCCAAGGTGCACCTCGTAGATCGTGATCGCCGCGGTGATCGATTGGCGATCGCCACGGCCGGCCATCCACGAACCGTCGCCCCACTCGTAGAGTGACAGGTCCCAGACTTTCGAGGCGGTCCCGGGGGGGGGCTCGGCGGCGAAGGCGTAAGGGTCGGCCCGGTCGAACCGCGAGTTGCCGTCGGGGGCGACCATCGAGAATTTGTAGAGCGCCCCCTGTCCAATCGCCGGAACGAAGCCGGACCAGACTCCGGTCCTGCCCCTCCGTTCGAGCGGATTCACCGACGGGTTCCAGCCGTTAAAGTCGCCGATGACGGAGACCTCGCGGGCGTGCGGGGCCCAGACGCCGAAATGGGTGCCGGATGAGCCGTTAAGGTCAAGGACATGGGCCCCCAGCTTCTCGTAGATATAATCGTGGGCCCCTTCGCCAATGAGTCGCAGGTCGGAGTCGCTCAGGATAATCATCGCTCGACGAACGATCCTTTCTCCGCTACCGCCTCGCCCTGCTCGATCAGCGTCAAGATTCCCTGGAGCGGGATACGAACCCAGTCGGGCCGGTTGTTCAGTTCATAGAGCAATTCGTAAAGGGCCTTGTCGAGGGTGAACGCTTGCAGCAGGAGATCCCGATGGGCCTGATCGACGGGGAGGAACGAGGCACCTCGGGCCGTCGCGAAGTACGCCTCGAGGAACGCGGCCGAGGTCCGGTCCCGCCAGGCCTGCGCCCAGGCGGCGAGTCGCCCGAGGTCGCCATGCCCGTCCCGGGTGAAGGAAAAAAGGCCGGCATAGGCTGCGTAATCGAACGAGCGGAGCATGCCGACCACGTCCTTCAGCGGCGATTGCTTCTCGCGCCGCTTCGTCAACGGCCTTGCGGGCTCGCCCTCGAAATCGAGGATAACATAATCGCCATCGGTCCACAGCACCTGGCCCAGATGGTAGTCGCCGTGGACGCGAATCTTGGTGGCTTCGGTCGCCAGCGCGGGCAGGTCGTCCAGCGGGCCCAGCAGGCGGGGCACCCCGTCAAGGACGCGGTGGGCCTGGCCGTCGATCGGCGGGGGCAGCGCGCCACACCTGTTCCGCAGGACGGTCAAGGTCCGTTCGACCTGTTCGCGGATGTCGCTCGCCAGCGCATCGAGGTCGGCCGCGGCCAGCGGCTCCGGGGCGAACTCCAGGTCATGCGGGTTGCTCGCCAGGGACAACTGCAACTCCGCGGTACGCCGGCCGAGGGTTGCGGCGGCATCGAGATAGGCGCCGACGGTCTCCGCAGCGCCCGGCCCCGATGGGTCATCCGTCCGGCGGCTAACGCGTTCGTAATAGCCTGCCAGCTCGCCGAGGACGTGTTCCCAGCCGGTCCCCTGGTTGGGCACGAGGCCCTGGAGGATTGCCAACGTGGTCGGTCCGGCCCCGGACCAGTCGAACTCGATGGCACCCGCGGTCTTCGAAACGCGGTCGAACCCGGTCCGCTCCGAGAGGAACCGGCCGATCTCAAAGTCGGGGTTGATCCCCGGCTCCAACCGGCGGAAGACCTTCAGGATGAGCCGGCTGTCGTAGAAGATGGCGGAATTGCTCTGCTCGGCCTTGCCGCGGCTGATGCCCAGGGAAAGGATATCGAGGAAGCCGCGCGTGGCGGAGGGGCAGGGCATCTTGACCGCACGACGCGTGATGTCCGGGCGGCGGCCGCTCGGTCCCCGCGCCTCGGCGTAGACGGTCGTCGGGAAGGCGCGGATCTCTCCCAGCCGAGTCTTGAACCGGCATCCCACCTCGATCGCCGCCAGCAACGCCGCGCAAGCATCGTCATCGGCCAAGGCGTCGGCGATGACCCATGGCTCGCCCGGCCCGTCGAGCCGGGCAATGATGGCCTCCGGGGCGAGCCGCCCGGCCGCGGGTCCGGTGGCCTGCACGAGTGGGACGAAATAGGTCTCGGCCGCGCCGCCGCGGAAGCTCACCTCCACCAAGGTCAGGATCGATTCCCGGGCGGATGACTCGGAGGGGGCCGAGGCAGTCGAACGGATGAGAGGTGCGGCGTCGATCATCCGCACGAGGTTCAGCTCGCGTGCCTTGCTCGCAAACCAACGCTGGCGCGGCAGGAAGGCAGGGAGGGACTCCTGCTCCAGCCGGTCACGCATGGCGGCGTCGAGCCAGCCCGCCCAGACCCATCCTTCTTTCAAGACCGTCATCTCCGGGACTCCTCCATTCACTCGACAAGGGCGGGCCGCGGTTGGGCCCCCGGGGCGGGGCCGGGCACCGGGCCGACCACGATACCAGTCCATGCACATTCTGTGCCTGACGGCACGATGGGCCGAGGGTCACATGAAGTAGTCGAAATCCCGCTCAGTCCGGATCTTCCGCCGGACCCGCAGGATGTGAGCGGGGTTGACCTGGGGGTCGAGCTTCACGAAGTTCGTCTCGCCGTGCCAGAGGAACCGCTCATCGCTTATCAGGTCGTGCATCTGGTACGATTCGGCCAGCCCCGAGCCCAGGTGGAGATCGTGCACGGGGAGCCGCACCCACCCCGAGTGAGTGTGCGACGGATCCAGGTTGATGATCACCACGATCAGGTTGGTCATGTCCGGGGTTGACTTGCCGTAGCAGATCAGCGCGTCGTTATCGATGTCGAAGAACCGGAGGTTGCGGTTGAACTGGAGCGCCGGATTCTCACGGCGGACCTCGTTGACCCGGGCGATGTAATCGCGCAGGCTCCAGGAGACCTCGAGGTCCCAGTGCATGATCTGGTACTTCTCGGAGTTGAGATACTCTTCCGAGCCGTACCGTAGCGGCGTGCCGACGCACTGCTCGAAAGGCGGCCCGTAAATGCCGTAGCTCGCCCCCAGGGTCGCGGCCAGGACAAGGCGGGTCATGAAGGCCGGCCGGCCGCCGATCTGGAGATGCTCGGGAAGGATGTCGGGGGTGTTGGCGAAAAGGTTGCCGCGCATGTACTCGGCCGATTCGCCTTGAGTGAGCTCGGTCAGGTAGTCGGTCAGCTCCTTCTTGGTGTTCCGCCAGGTGAAGTACGTGTACGACTGCGTGTATCCCCCCTTGGCCAGCCGGGCCATCACCTTCGGCCGCGTGAACGCCTCGGAGAGGAAGATGGCCTCGGGATGCCGGGTCCACACCTCGGTGATGACCCAATCCCAGAAGCGGAAGGGCTTGGTATGGGGGTTGTCGACCCGGAAGATCGTCACGCCGTGATCGATCCAGAAGAGGAACACGTCGCGGAGCTCGGCCCAGAGTGCCTTCCAGTCATCGCATTCGAAATCAATCGGGTAGATGTCCTGGTACTTCTTGGGTGGGTTCTCGGCGTACTTGATCGTACCGTCAGGGCGATGGCGGAACCACTGGGGATGCTCGCGCACATAGGGATGATCGGGCGAGCACTGGAAGGCGATGTCCAGCGCCAGCTCGATGCCGAATTCACGTGCCTTCCTCACGAGGCGACCGAAGTCCTCGATCGTGCCCAGTTCGGGGTGGATGGCCTTGTGTCCCCCCTCAGGGCCGCCGATGGCCCAGGGGCTTCCGGGATCGTTCGGGCCGGGGGTCAGCGTGTTGTTCGGTCCCTTGCGAAAAGCCCGTCCGATCGGGTGGATCGGCGGCAGGTAAAGGACGTCGAAACCCATCTCCGCGATGTAGCCCAGGCGCGCCTCGATGTCGCGAAACGTGCCGTGGCGGCCTGCGACCGAGGACGCCGACCGAGGAAACATCTCGTACCAGGCCCCGAATCTCGCCCGCTCCCGCTCGACCATGATGCGCAGCGACCGGTCATACGTAATAGCCGCGCGCCGGTCGGGGTATCGCGCCATCCGCTCGACCAGGTCCTGCTTCAGGCCCGCCCGGACCCGTGACTCCTGGCTTTCCGTGCCCGCCAGGAGCCGGGCCCGCTCGCGCAACCAGTCGGCATCGGGGCCGTTGGCGCGCTCGCCCGCCTCGCGGAGTTGCTCGACCCCCTCCAGGAGCTCGCTGGTGAGATCCTGCTGGCCGGCCTCGTGCTTCTTGATCAGCTCCTGGCGCCAGGTGAGATAGCGATCGATCCAGGCCTGGATCGTGTACTCGTGCCATCCTCGAGCCGTCACCGTGAACCGGCCGGTCCAGCGGTCGTTGGCCAGCAAGGTCATGGGGACCTCGTCCCACCCGGTCGCGCCGGTGGAACGATGGCGGAGAACGGCCACGATCACATCATGCCCGTCGCCCAAGATGTCGGCAGCCACCACCAGCTCCTCCCCCACCGTCCGCTTGATGGGGAATCGCCCGCTGTCAACCTCCGGAGAGACTCCGGCAATGATCACTCGCGACGGAGCCCAGTCACGCACCCCGTCCCCCTGCGCCTCTCCTGCCGATGCCATGATTCGCTCTCCCCCACGGTCACCATCGCGGACCGTGGCCAGACCTCTTGCCATCGCCGGCCGCCAGTGCACTGCCGGTAAGGGCATGATCCCGGAGCACCACGCTCGTCGGACGCCCGGCGCAGTCGATCATGCCCAGACCCATCTTAACACAGACCGTCATGAAAGTTCCCGAGTCAAGGGAAGCAGCCCGCGAAGATCAGAGATCACCGGGACCATGGGTGCTCCATGCGCCCTCTCTTGCTCCTGGGACCGACACACCCAGATCCCCCGGATTCCCGCATCGCGGGCCCCGATCATGTCATGTTCCCAGGAGTCTCCCACATAGACCACCTCCTCCCGCGCGAGCCCCAGGCGCGCCAGAGCATTCTGGAAGACTCGGGGATCAGGCTTGCGGTATCCCAGCTCCGAGGAAATCACGACGACCTCGAAGAGCTCGGCCAGGGAGGTCGTGCGCAGCTCGGGTTCAATATAAAGAGCCTGGCTGTCCGACACCAGTGCGAGCCGGTAGCGTTCTGCAAGGGTCTCCAGCACCTCTCGAGACTCCGGGTACAAGCGGAATCGCTCGATCGAGAGCAAGCGGAAAAGCTGCGCGACCGGCCCGGCCAGATCGGCAGAGGATCCGGCGCCCGAACGCTCCAGGAGCCTGCCGAAGAGCTGCGCGGCGTCGACTTCCGGATGCCGCTCCGCGCTCCGACCCAGGCTCTCTTGCACGATGTGGAAGTAGATCTCACGCAGCTCCGCGGCCTTGACCGCGGCTCCTCGATACTGGAGGAAGGAGGCCAGGACCTGCCAGAGGTGGTCCTTCCTTTCGTCGGTTTTGATATCGACGATGGTCAGGTAGAAGTCAAACAAGATCGCCTTGATCGGCATCTCAAGGACCATAGCCTGCCTACTTTCGGGGGAGCCTCTTCGACTCGCGTGACGCCGCCTTGGTTTACCTCAAACGCCCACGAAAGAGAAGAGCTGCTACCCTACACCCAAAATGGAGAGAAAAGTATGGAAGGGTTCGGCAAAGCATTCCGTTCAGTGGATGTAAGACTTTGCAATTTCTCAAGTTCCGTGGTGGTTTTGGTCGACTGGCTGGCGCCAAGGAAGCCATTTTTCTGGGACGGAATTGGTGATAAATCGCGTGATTCTGAACCCTCGTCAATCTCCCTCAGTAACCGTTCAGTCCCCTCGTAGTACCAGCTTTGCTCTCGACAAACTGGGCAACTGAGGCTGATTAGGGATCATGGACTTCTCATGTTAGGTGTTCATCTTAAATCGGCGATTACCTACCCAAAAAGCCCAATTTACTCAACATGACGTGGAGCGAATTCAGTGCCGTAAGGGGACTGAACAGTTACCTCCCTCATTCCATTCCGGCGGGGGTCACGCTCTTCCTTTCGAGCCGAACATGTCAACAAGCCCATGCCGCGGGACTGCGTGGGGTGTCATAATCGGGGAACCCGCCGAGGGCACAATCACGACGACGACGGTTCCTCGCGGAATCGGCAGATCGTCGATGATCCCGCTTGACCGCGGCTGCCCGAGTCACTCGCCAATATTTCGGGCCTGATCCGGTCCGGAAATGTCCGGAGCCACCGCCATGGACCGTGCTTCTCGACCCGTGTCCTTCCAGGATCTTCAGAAGCTTGCGCATCGGTGTCAGTTTTACCTGCTGCGCTGGGAGACCGAGTTCACACCATGTACCGGAATCACCGCAGTCACCCGCCAGGAGCGGCGGTTCTTTGGGCACCAGGGGATGATGATCGCACCCTGGCAGTCGCGGATGCCCGCGGCCAGGGCCGCCCTCGATCAGGGGCGAGTCGTGGACATGAAGTCGCCATTCAGGATCGCCGGGCCCTGCGCCCATGGCGCGCGGGTGCAAGTGCTGATGACACCGCCCGGCGAGGTGATGCCGATTGTCTACCTGGACGTCGAGCGGGCGTTTCAAGGCTTGCCCACTCCTTACGATACGCCCGGGCTGGCGCGCGACACCCTGGTCTTCGGAGCGGCGGTTGCCGAGTTCCTTTCCAAGGTCGGGGCCACAGGCCGCCAGTTCGTCTGGGGTGCCGACTGGCAAATGGTTCCCGCCCTGACCCGCTTGCGCACCCGGCACCACACAGTTCTGACCCTGCACAATGAGTTCGATGCCTGGCTTGCCCGCGAGGCGTCCGATTTTGGCGGTGATCTCTATCCGCTGTTTCGCGGTCAGGAAACGGCGCTGCGGATCGGGCTGAAGCTGGCCGATGTCGCGACAACCGTCAACCGGGGTTATGCACGAGGGCTGCGCACCGAACCCATTCACACGCAGGTGATGGCCCATCATCTCCAGGACCTGGTCGGGAGGATCGTGCCGGTCGAGAACGCCAACTTTTTGTCGCTGAGCCCGGAACACAAAGAGCTCGAGGCGCTGCTGGCGCGTGACCCGTCATCGGGCTTGAAGGTGATCGAGGACACCCAGCGGCAAGCACGGGCCGCGCTTCCCGAGGTGATAAGAACTCGGATCGGCGATCGTGTGCTGATCGTGGCGATGGGTCGGCTGGCGGCTCAGAAGCTTCATGATGTGATCTCCGAGGGTGTTCGTATACTGCTGCGGCAGCACCGGGATTTGCCTCTGTTTGTTGCCTTCCCGATTGTCTCTGGAGAAGCCGGGGATCGGAGCCGGCTGGAACGGATCCACTACCTGGTGCATGAGTTTCCAGACCGGGTGTACTGTACGGAGGGAAGGATTGATCATTATGATACGTTAATGCGTGCCGCCGATTATAATGCGATGACCAGCCTGTATGAGCCTCACGGCGGGGCCTTCGAGGGCTCCGTGGTTCCGATCGTCCGGTTGATTGACGGGCTGGCCCGCCAGGTGAACGCGCTGGAGCCGACGGGGCGCGGCGTTCCGCTCAATGCGATCTGGCATGATCCCTGGGAACTTCCTTCCGGACTGGGCTTCCGCGAGCCGACCACGCTGACCGAGGTGGACGATCTCCGGGCTCTTTTGACCGGCTCGTTCGCACCCGATAATCCGACCTTTCGCGCGATGGTCTCGGCCTTTGCCGAGGTGCTGGCCACCGCCGTGTCGATTCGCCGCGACCGCCCCGAGGTCTACGCCCGTCTCGTCCAGGGCGCACTGAGGGCCCAGATGGAACGCGACTGGCTGGTTCAGCTTGGAGGAATTCTTGCCCTGGTGGAAGAGGCTCGCTTGCGCAGGCCGTTATGAGAGTCAAGGCCACCACCAGTATGACCGCGCTCGGCGGGTCGAGATGGCGAACCATGACAGTCGAAACCCACGTTCATTCCGGAAAGCTGGTGCCGTGGGTGGCCCCGGGTTCTTTGCGGCGTTTTATTCCCAAAGTATGATGGCAAGACGAGATCAAGGCACTGCAAGGCGCGGCCAGATGCAGGCGGCCGCGACCCGGGGCGCAACAGACCGGCTCGATCAGGAATCACCCGCAAATGAGCGAGACACCAGCGATACCCTCGTCATCTCATTACGTCATCGAGGCCACATCGGAGACTTTTGCCCGGGAGGTGATCGAGCGGTCCTCGACCGTTCCCGTTGTGGTTGATTTCTGGGCTCCCTGGTGCGGGCCTTGCCGGACGCTGAGCCCGATCCTGGAAAGGCTGGCGGGTGAGTACGGCGGCAAGTTTCTCCTGGCCAAGGTCAATAGCGACCAGAATCCCGACGTGGCCGGCCAGTTTGGCGTCCGGTCCATTCCCGCGGTCTTCGGCGTGTGGGACGGCGCAGTGGCCGACGCCTTCGTGGGCGTTCAGCCCGAGTCGGTGATCCGGACGTGGATCAACCGGCTGCTGCCCACCGAGGCCGAGTCGCTCGCCCAGGTCGCGCGCCGCCTGGAGAGCTCTGACCCGCGTGCCGCCGAGGCGAAATATGGCCAGGCGCTAGCCCTCCAGATCGACCTGCCCCAGGCTCAGATCGGCCTGGCGAGGATTGCCCTCGCGGAGGGACAGATTGAGGACGCGGCGGCCCGGCTTGCCGCCCTGGAGCGGCGCGGTTTCCTCGAACCCGAGGCCGAGCGGCTCAAGGCCGCACTGATGCTCCAAACTCAGGCCCAGGGGGCAGGCAGCGTCGACTCCGCGCGCGCCCTGCTGGCCGCCCATCCCGACGATCTCAAGCTCAAGCTCGCCCTGGCTGAAGCCCTTGCCGCCGCCGGCCAGTATGCCGACGCCCTCGCCCTCTGCCTGGGTCTGGTGGAGCGCGATCGCAAGGGAGTCGGCGAGCAAGCCCGACAGGTGATGGTCGCGATCTTCCAGCTTCTTCCTCCGGGCGATGAGCTTGTGACCGAGTATCAGCGGCAGCTCTCGCTGGTGCTGTAAGCCTGGCCGCCGATTCAACGAAAAACTTATCTTGATCGATTGGGCTATGAGACGATGAGCGCCGCGGGCCGCCCGCGTCACCCCTCGACATCCTGCGTACAATGGGACATCGCGGCGGGATCGACCGCCTGATCCGGACCGGTCCTCGATGAGAGACGCCATGACTCGCATCATGAATCCACCCTCCATTCACGAACGATCGACGGCGTTTTCGGTTTCAGAATCCGGCCCTGGGGACTGGCGGCAGCGGCTGGCCATGATTACCGCGATGATGCGCGAGATGAGCCTTCAAGACGACCCCCAGGCCATGGTGCGGAGCTACGGAGAGCGGGTGCGGAGGCTCATGCCCAGCGACGGCTGGGTTTCTTTGAGTCGGCGGGGCCTCGAGCCTCCCCGGTACCGGATTACCCGGGCGAGCATCTGGACGGAGCCAATCGATCCCTGGAAGCAAAAGGACCGGCTGCCGCTCCTGGAAGGTGGATTGCTGGGCGAGTTGCTCTATGGCGACGAGCCGCGAATCATCGATGACATCGAGCCCCTGCTCAAACCCGATGACCCCGCCCTGGAATACCTGCAAGGTCAGCGGTCGTTGATGGCGATTCCGCACTACGACAAGGGCGTCGGGCTCAACATGGTCGTCACGATGAGCAAGCAGCCCAGGGCCTACGACCTGGAGCAATTCCCCGAGCGTTACTGGATGAGCAGCCTCTTTGGCCGGGCGACCCAGAATCTCGTGCTGCGCGTCGAGCTCAAGCGGGCCTACGAGATTGTCGAGCGCGAGTTGAACGTCGTGGCCGATATCCAGAGGTCGCTCTTGCCCAAGACCCTGCCGGCGATCCCGGGCCTGGAGCTGGCGGCGCACTATCAGACCTCGCAATGGGCCGGGGGCGATTATTACGATTTCTTCGAGCTTCCCGGCGGCCGCTGGGGTTTCTTGATCGCCGACGTCAGCGGCCATGGCACGCCGGCCGCCGTCATGATGGCAATCTTGCACAGCCTGGCACACGGCCATCCCGGTCATCCCGAACCGCCGTCGGCTCTGCTGGAGCATGTCAACAAGCGGCTCTCCGCGAGTTACACGGCCGAGAACGAGGTCTTCGTCACGGCCTTTTACGGGATCTACGACCCCACCCAGCGCCAGTTCGCCTATAGCTGCGCCGGCCATAATCCGCCGCAACTGAGGCGGTGTTCCCTCGGTCGCGTCGATTCACTCGAGGACGTGGGAGGCCCGCCCTTGGGGCTCTTCGAGGACGTCGAATACGCCCAGGCGAAGGTGACTCTTCGTCCGGGTGACATACTTGTCCTCTATACTGATGGAGTCACCGAGGCCATGAACTCAGAGAACAAGCAGTTTGGATTGGAGATGCTCAACGAAGTTCTGACGCGATGCAACCTGGGTGCATCGGCGATGCGAAATGCGATCCTGGAAGCGCTCGACCGCTTCACCGACAGCAATGCCGCACTCGACGATCGCACGCTGCTCGTGGCCAAGGTTTTGTGAAAGGAAAAACAATGATGATCCCGCGCCTTGACGAGACGGCGATCAAGCTTGCTCCTTCAATTCTCTCGGCCGATGTGGCCCGCCTGGCAGAGCAGGTGGGCGAGGCGGAACAGGGGGGGGCCGATCGAATTCACGTCGACGTAATGGACGGCCACTTCGTTCCCAACCTGACCTTCGGCCCGGTCATCGTCAAGTGGCTGAGGCCCGTCACGCGGCTGCCCCTCGAAGTGCATCTGATGATCGACAACCCCGACCAGTTTCTCGAAGCCTTCGCCGAGGCCGGTGCGAACACGCTCATCGTTCACCAGGAAGGGGGCATTCACTTGAACCGGACCGTGCAGCAGATCAAGGCGCTCGGCCGGCGCGCTGGTGTTGCCATCAACCCGGCAACACCCGCCGGGATGCTGGAGGAGATCCTGCCCGATCTGGACCTGGTCCTGGTCATGACCGTCAATCCCGGCTTCGGCGGTCAGCGTTTCCTGGCCGGCACGCTGCCCAAGATTCGTACCATCCGGCAGATGATTGATTCACTCGGCACCAACTGCGAGCTGGAGGTCGACGGCGGGATCGATCACAAGACCGCGCCTCTGGTCGTCGAGGCAGGCGCTCGCGTGCTGGTCGCCGGCTTCTCGATCTACGGCGCTACAGACGGCGTGGCCGCCGCGATGGATCGGCTGCGCGACCTTGGGGGTGTCAGGTAAGGTCGCCGAATCGGTGGCAGGCCGACAGGAACACGGACACGCCTACGGGGGAGAATTCACTGCGCTCGATATCGCCGTATGCTGGATTCAGCTTGATCTCATTCGCGGTGCAGACTCGGGGACAGAATCGAGGGCGAGGTGCTTTGATGGGGAAACGAGGTCGCGGGCGGCCGCGGTCCGGCCAGGCCCCGGGTGGAAATCCGCATGGGCGGCCTGGCAAGAGTGTCGGGCCGATCGGGCTGACCGCGGTGGAGGGAAGTCCGGACGCCTTCGAGCTGGTTCATCCGCGCTGCGTCGAAGAGATGGAGCCGGACTTCCAGGAGGGCCTGGAGCTCTGGAAGGCCGGTGATCCCGAGGAGGCGCGCGACGCCCTTCGCTACACGCTCCAGGCTTGCCCCGCGAACCTCTGGGTGCACGTCGCGCTGGGCCGGATCGCTCTCGTAGAGTTCAACGATCCGATCCTCGCCCGCGGCCATTTTGGATACGCCGTCGAGTTGGCGCGCAAGGTCTTGCCAGCGAGTTTCTCGGGCCGCCTACCGCGGGATCGACCGGCCAACGCACCGTTTTACGACGCCCTCGAAGGCCTCGTCCGATGCTTTCGCGCCCAGGCCATGCCCCGCGAAGCAGAGAGTCTGACCGCGTTGGCCCGAAGACTTCAAGAAGCCTGATCGCCTGGGTGGCGGCTGGGATGGCCGAAAAGCGTCCAATTGCGGCCTTTGAAAAAAATTCAAAGCCAGTGGGTCGCCGGAGCTGCGTCGATTTCGACTTTGAAGATTTTTCGGGCTTGCGGGGATCGGACGAACGGGATAGAACGACCGCGGCATGGGACTGGCTACCCGATGCAGCGGCAGGGTCGACCAGCCTTGGGAACTGGGAATCGGGACGTGTCCCATGATCATGCGTTCGATCGCCGGCGGTGTGGAAGTCCTCGCGCCGGCGAAGCTAAACCTGTTTCTCGAGGTCCTGGCGCGTCGGCCGGACGGTTATCACGAGATCGAGTCGTTGATGGTCACCGTGAATCTGTACGACACCCTGACCGTCACCGAGCTTGATTCGGGAGCGATCGTTTTGGAGTGCGACGATGCGAGCCTGCCGACCGGGAGTAACAACCTGGTCGTCAAGGCCGCCGAGCGTCTCAAGGCAGCGACAGGCTGTGCTCGCGGCACACGGATCAGCCTCACCAAGGTGATTCCGGCGCAGGCGGGTCTGGCTGGCGGTTCGAGCGATGCGGCCGCGACCCTGGCGGCTCTCGACCGGATCTGGGACCTGGGGATGCCCGCGAACCGGCTGGACGCGGTTGCGGGAGAGATTGGCAGCGACGTGGTTTTCTTCTTGCACGCACCGGCGGCGATTTGCCGGGGGCGGGGCGAGCACGTCGAGACCGTGACTCTTCGGCAGCCCCTGCACTTCGTGCTGGTCGCCCCGACAATCGGCCTGAGCACGGCCGACGTGTACCGCAACCTGAGACCGCCCGAGACGCCTCGACGGATCGGATCGGTCTGCGGCGCGCTGGTCCATGAGGATACGGCCGCCCTGGGACGAAGCCTGTTCAACCGGCTTCAACCAGTTGCCGAAGCGCTCCGACCCGACCTGGTGCGGGTACGCGACGCCCTGGCAAACCTGGACCCTCCCCTGGAAGGGTCGCTGATGAGTGGAAGCGGCTCGGCCTACTTTGGCCTCTGCCGTGATTCCGCCGCGGCACAAAAGGCCGCGGAAGACCTACAACCGCTCGGACTAGGACGGGTCCGGGTCGTGACCTGCGGCCCCTGAGCAGAGCAGAGCGGAGAAGCCCTCGTAAAGGAGTACCGGCTGTGGAGATCACTGAAGTTCGCATCAAGCTCATGGAAGACAACTCGGGCAGCAACGAACGCTTGCAAGCCTTCTGCAGTATTACCTTCGACGACATGTTCGTCATCCGTGACTTGAAGATCATCGAAGGCGCCAAGGGCTTCTTCGTCGCCATGCCCTCGCGCAAGCTGACCGATCGATGCCACAACTGCGGCACCAAGAACCACCTGCGGAGCCGGTTCTGCAACCAGTGCGGATGCCGGCTGGACGAGAACCGTGCTCTCCGCGACGCGGACGGCCGGGCCAAGCTGCACGCCGACATCGCCCACCCCATCAACTCGATGTGCCGGGAGAAGATCCAGTCGGCCGTGCTGGCCTCTTACGCTGAAGAGCTGGAACGGGCCAAGATGCCAGGCTACATCTCGCGGTATGACGAGTACGAAGTCGACGACTTCGAGGTTCCGTACGACAGCCACTCCCCCGCGGCGCACGCGGCCGGCGAGCCCCCCATCCGTCGCGGCCCGTTGCGGGGACACACCCACCACGCGCGCGGCAACCAGTCGGTGCTTCGTGGACCGCACGTTCCGCCTCGGCGGGACAGCCCGGAACAGGAAATCGCCTCGGATTATCACCGTCGCGGCGAGTCCACGTCGTTCGGCAATGGCATCTGAACCCGGCTCTCAGAACCGAAAAGACACGCGCTGCTGATTGATCGCTCTCACTCACCCCCTGCCTCAGCCTTCCGCTCCCGCTCCCGCTCCCGATCTCGTCGCGACCGGCTCCCGCCCGAGGCCGGCGAGACGATCTGCCCCCGGTCTCCACACCTGGCCGGGTCCGGTACGTTGCGGTTTCCACCGCTGCGCCGGACCCGGCATTCCTGCTTCATCGCCGGGTCGCTAAGATATCCGTGACCGACGGAATCCACCGCAAGCCACGAGGCTTCAGCCCGTGGTTAGGCGGGTTTATCCGGAAGGGCTTCAGCCCGTCCATATTGCTTTTAGCAATATGCCTGCGTACAATTGGGGCATGAAGGACAAAAAGATCGCCAGGACATTCCGTCTTTCCGAGACGGCCCTGAAACTGCTCTTGAAGATGGCCGAACGGGGTGGGACCACCAAGACGGCCATTCTTGAAGCTCTCATTCGCCAAGCAGCAAAGAAACCGGACACCAAGTAGATGTTCCAAGCATTCGTCTATCGCCTGTATCCCAGCAAGAGCCAGCATGCTCGGTTGGAAGCCGTGCGAGAGACATGCCGTCACTTCTACAATGCTTGCCGCCGCGAGCGAAAAGAGGCTTACGAGGAACGCGGCGAGACGATCTCCAAGACCGTGCAGCTGCGCACGGTCAAGGTGGAGAAAGCGACCAGCCCCTACGCGCTGGACATCCACAGCCACATCCTTCAGAATGTCGTGGCCGATCTGGACAAGGCGTTCGAGGCGTTCTTCCGCAGGGTCAAGGCCGGTGAGAATCCCGGCTATCCCCGGTTCAAGGTCAGAAACCGCTTCGCGGGTTTCGGCTTCAAGGAGTACGGCAACGGCTTCAAGGTCGATGGCCGTCGCCTCTGCCTCTTTGGCATCGACCGGATCGCCGTCCGCTGGCACCGCAAGCTCGCAGGTGCGATCAAGACGGCCCGTATCTTCTGCCGGGCGGGCAAGTGGTTTGTCGCCTTCTCCTGCGCGGTCGAGAAGCCCGAACCGCTGCCGAAGACCGGGGCATCGATCGGCATCGATCTTGGGCTGATGAGATTGGCTACGTTCAGCAATGGGGAGAAGAAAGAAAACCCCCGATGGTATCGCGGGATTCTCCAAGAGCTGCGTGTCCTTCAGCGGAAGATCGCACGGTGCATGCCTGGCGGTCGCAACCGTCGCCGGCTAATCTTGAGACTGCAACGCATGATGGTCCATGTGGCCAACGCGCGGAAAGACTTCCTCAACAAGTTCGTCCACGAATTGATCACGCGGTTCGATCGGATCGTGCTTGAAGACCTCCGGGTTGCCGTCATGGTGCCCGGCCACTTCGCCATGAGCATCCTGGATGCAGGTTGGTCCTACCTTGTCTCCCACCTGGCGCACAAGGCTGAAAGTGCCGGTCGCGAGGTGGTCAAGGTCGATCCGGCCTACACGTCCAAGACGTGCTCGGGTTGCGGTGCAATCTTCGAGCATCTTTCGCTCTGGGATCGTTGGGTCGAGTGCGATTGCGGCGTGTCCCTCGATCGGGACCACAACGCCGCGATCGTCGTTTTCCAAAGGGGGCGGAATGGCCCCTTGGGCGCCAAGCTCGCCAACGGGCGGGTTTGCCCAGAAGCCGCACGACTTTAGTCGTGGCGGAGTGTTCACTCTCGCCCGCGTTTGGTGAAAGGTAGCGCCGCGGAATGGGTTCTGCGTATGGCTGCTGGAGAGGCTTCGACTGCTGGCTCTGCTGCTGTGCCCGCCAGGCGACACCGATCGCGCTGGCGATCTGTCTTGGTTATCGGCTCGCGCCTGCTGATCCTGGTCCTGGTGGGGTTTGTTGCCATGGTTTACTTGCTCCAGGATTGGTTGATCTTTCCGGGGAGTGCCACGCAGGGAAGCCCGCAGGCGGGCGTTCATCCGAGATCCGGCGCGGAACTCGTGCAGCTCTCGACGTCACGGGGAGAGCGCGTGGCGGCCCTGTACGGCCCCGCACTCTTACCCGACGGCCGTCCTCACCCCGATGCGTTGTCGCGGCCTGCCCTGGTCTACTTCTACGGCAACGCGATGTGCCTGGCCTACGCCGAGCTCGAGTTCGAGCGCTTCCGCCGACTGGGCTTGAACGTGCTGATTCCCGATTATCTGGGCTATGGCTTGAGCGGCGGCAAGGCTTCGGAGATTGGTTGCCGCGAGACGGCCGAGACGGCATACCAGGCGCTTGTCTCGCGGGGTTTTCCTCCCGCGCGGATCATCGCCTGCGGCTGGTCGCTGGGCGGAGCCGTCGCCATCGACCTGGCCTCGCGACGGCAGGTGGGCGGGCTCGTTGCCTTCAGCACGTTCACCAGCACGCATGACATGGCCTTGAATATCATGCCGATACCCATGCCCCGCTGGTTCTTTGCCCACAAGTTCGAGAGCCAGAACAAGATCGCCGCGATCACTTGCCCCATTCTGCTGGGGCACGGACGTCAGGATCCGCTCGTTCCTTTCCCCATGTTCGAGCGGCTGGCCGCCTCGGCAAAGGGGCCGCTGTCGACCCTGGTGCTCGACAACGCGGAGCACAACAACTTCTTTGACGTGGGTGGAAAACGGATCGACGAGGCGATACGGAGATTCGCAGATAGTCTGCCGCGCTGAGATCGGAACCTGGGATGCGGGACCAAACCAAGATCGATCGTCTGGAGACCGAGCGGTTGACCATGCGGATGTTCCGCGAGACCGACTTCGACGATTATGCCGAGATGTGCGGCGATGCCGATGTGATGAAGTATCTCGGCGGGGCCACGATGAGCCGGTTGGAAGCCTGGCGGAGCATGGCGAACGTGCTGGGACACTGGCAGCTTCGGGGGTTCGGTCTGTGGGCTGTCGAAGAACGGGAATCCGGCGAGCTGGTGGGCCGGGTTGGCTGCTGGCAGCCGGAGGGCTGGCCGGAGATGGAAATCGCCTGGACCCTGCGGAAGTCGTTCTGGGGCCAAGGGTATGCGACCGAGTCAGCGCAGGCGGCGCTCACTGTGGCCTTTTCCCGGCTGGAACAACCCCATGTGATCAGCATGATCCACGCCGAAAATCAGCCGTCGATCCGGGTTGCCCAGCGGTTGCGCATGCGACTGGAAGGTCGGACCGCTCTGATGAACCATCCCGTTCTGGTTTACGGAATCCGCCGGCCGGCCGCAAGGTCGCCTCGCAGGTGACTCAGCTCTCGGTTTTCTTCTGGGCAGCAGCCAGCGGCCGGAGTACGGCCATCATCGTATTCAGATGGGCGAGTCGGGGACCGAAGCGGTCGACAAAATCGCTCAGCGAGAAGTCGCCTTCGAGGAGATTCTCGTGATTATCCTCGACGTAATTGGCCAGCTCGCCCATGAGTGCTGCGTGGACCTGCTCGAGCCGGCCCAGGGTATCTCGGCAGGCATCAAGCACGTGGTCGTGGCCGGCTTGCCACCGTTCCAGCTCGGCGCCCTGCCTGGCCCGCTGTTCGCGGCTAACCTGGACCGTTTCGCGCGCGAGATCGAGTTGCTGCCGCTGCACTTCCAGCAACTGCCGCAGCGAGTCGAGCGTCTGGTTTTGAAGATTGACCAGGAGATGGAGTAGGACGATCGGTTCGTTGGGATTCGACGTGGGGGAAGTGACACCCTGTCCGGTAGGAGAGACTTCCATGCGATAGGTCCAGGCCGCCGACGGTGGCTTTTCGGGAGATGACAATCCGACCTCCTGGGTTCCGTTGGGCATCGGGATCGTGGCGACCGAGTCCCCGCCTTGAAAACTCCAGCATAGCCGCGCGATCTGCATCTACATCGGGCCTTAGTATACACTACATCGAATTCATGGCATAGGCCCTTGACCACACGATTCGTGATTCGCAGTCGATTTCCTTGGTTCGCGCGCGATTTGGGGCATTTGCCTTACAATCCGGCTTCGGGCTCCAGCTTCATGGTGGCGTGGTCAAACGCATCGGGCAGGGAATCGAGGATGTCGCCGGCAATCATGCCAACCGTGCCGCTCTGGTCGCGAGCAATGTCGCCGGCCAGGCCGTGTATGTAAACGCCAAGCTGGGCGGCATCGAAGGCGGGCAGCCGCTGGCCGATCAGGGCCGCGATCACGCCGGTCAGCACGTCTCCGGCTCCTCCGGTGGCCATTCCCGGATTGCCGGTCCGGTTGACATAGACCCGGTGCCCGTCCGTCACCACTGTTCCCGCGCCTTTCAGGACGACGATGAGCTGCTCCGATCTCGCGGCAAACCGCGCGGCGTTGCCGATGCGATCGGCCTGCACCGCCGCGACGTCAGTTCCCGTCAGTCTGGCGAACTCGCCGGGATGAGGTGTCACGACCACCGCTCGGGTCAGGCCGGAGAGAAGCTCGGGTTGCACCGCCAGTGCATTGAGACCGTCGGCATCAATGACCATTGGTTTTTCCGTTGATTCGATGATCCAGCGAATCAGGCCGCGGATGTCGTCAGACTGGCCCAGGCCCGGGCCGATGGCCACGACATCGGCGGAGGCGATCAGGCGCTCGAGCACGGGGATCGAGGGTTCCAGACGAACCAGCCCGTCGGGGTCGTGAGGCAGAGGATAGGTCATGTAGCAGGGCTCGAAGCTGGCCACCGTGGGCTGAACCTCGGCTGGAGTAGCCACCCGGACCAGGCCCGCGCCCGACCTCAGGGCCGAGGCTCCGCAGAGCGCAGCGGCTCCGGCCATTCCGCGGCCTCCAGCGATGACCAGGACTGTGCCATAGAGCCCCTTGTGGCCATCTTCGACCCGGGGCTTCAAAACGGGGAGAGAATTGATCTGCTCTAGTGCCATGTGCAATCGCACTCCTGGGCATGAGGCCGGTTCGGGCCGACAGCATCAGTCAACGGCTGGGATTCCCGCTCCGCTCGGTCTTCAGAGCCGGCCGCCGCGGTTGCCGGCTGCTGTGCCGGGCCAGTGGCCGCGGCCGTGGACGGGAGTCGGGCGAGCCCGGCGCGGCGGGCGATCAGACCGGCGACATGGCCGCCATTGAAGCCGGCGTCGATGTTCACGACGACCACGTTCGAGGCGCAACTGTTGAGCATGCCCAGGAGCGCGGCCAGACCCTGAAAATGGGCACCGTAGCCGATGCTCGTCGGTACCGCGATGACCGGGCAATCGACCAGGCCCCCGACGACGCTGGGCAAGGCGCCCTCCATGCCGGCCACGACCACAAGTGCGTCGGCACGGCCAAGACGAGGCAACTCGTGCAAGAGCCTGTGCAGACCCGCCACGCCCACGTCGGCCACCACCGCAACCTCGCAGTTCCAGGCCTCGGCCGTCACTCGAGCCTCCTCGGCCACGGGCAGGTCGCTCGTCCCCGCCGTGACGACGACCACCCGCCCCACCTTGGCGCCCGCAGCCTCCGGGCTTTCGATCCGGAACGTGCGGCCGACCGGGTTGTGCTGGCCCTCCGGAAACGCCGACCGGAGATGGGCCGCGGCCGCCGGCTCGACCCGCGTCACAAGCCCGCCCTGCCCATGCGTGATCAAGGCCCGCAGAATGGCCTCGATCTGTTGTGCCGTCTTGCCCTGGCCGAAGATCACCTCGGGAAACCCGCAACGAACCCGGCGGTGGAGATCGACCTTGGCAAATCCCTCGGCATCGACGTACGGCTGGGTGCAGATTCGCAGTACGGCGTCGGCCGTGGAGAGCACACCGGCCGCAACGGCATCGAGCAAGTGTGTCAGCTCATCTGGATCCATGAACCTCGGCATCCCCCTGAGGGTCTGTCGCCCCGCGATCGAGCGGCGTGCTTGCGCAGCTTTCTCTTGTAACCGCCAGCCCTGCGGTCCGCAACCGATTTGAACTTTCGACCGCCGCCGCGGGGGAATAGCTGCTGACACTTTTCTGGTCTTGCATTCAATTCTATCGTTTTGTATGAATGTCATTGGGGAAATCTTCGCCGAGAGCTCACCGGTGACAGCCTGGATCATCGGATCGCGAGATACGGTGATCTCGCCTCTCCCAAGAGGCAACGGAGCGGCCAGCTCTGGCTCGGGACGCAAGTCTCGAACGAAACTAGTGTTCCGACAATCTTCGATTGACAGGTTCTTGAAACTGGAAGTCCTGGGTATTCAAGAAATTCCGGCGAGCGCTGCCTGTCAATTAAAGATGGACGGAACACTAGTACTACAGCGCTGGGTTAAAACGCCGATTGCGAGAAAGTGGCTTGTTTCACAGGGATTTTGATCCATAAGCCAAGTTCTAATCGAAATTCACAAAAATGACTTAAGTTCCCGAAAAATAATGACTTGTGCCAGCGACAGTTGTCTGACATGGCGCTGTAGTACTAAGAGAAGCGGGAATACCGTTCACTGGGCGATCACCCTGATCAACGGCAAGACCCTGATCGACCTCCTGGTTCAGGACGAGATCGGCGTAAAGAAGAAGATCGTGGACTACTACGAACTTGATGAGAGCGCCTTCCAGGCAGAGGAGTCGCAGGAGATCGAGGAAGCGGATGGCGCAGTGATCGACAGCGACGTGGATTGAAACGATCGTGTACTGTGAAAGCCCTCAGCATCCGACAACCCTGGGCAGAGTTGATCCTACTTGGACACAAGACCATTGAGGTCCGGTCCAAGCGAACGCATCTCCGAGAGCGGGTATTCATCTATGCCGGGTTGAACCGGATCGAACCAGCAGAGGAAGCCCGTATTGCCCAGGAATACGGAATTGACGTGAACGGCTTGCCGAGGGGCGTCTTGGTTGGGACCGTAAAGATCGAGGGATGCCTACCGCTGAAAGAGGATGATAGCCAGGCAGCCTGCTTCAAGATCACCGAAACTCACGGCTTCTATGCCTGGCTCTTGGCGAGACCCGAGCGGGCTGAGAATCTGTTGAAGCCGAAAAACCAACCCCAGCCTATGTTCTTCAACCCGTTCTGAGGGTAAGCAAGCACCAGACT
>JAFAHT010000127.1 GCA_019237095.1 Planctomycetaceae bacterium | reverse complement strand
GATCCGCGTGACCCTCGGATCGCGACGAATCTTGAAGAGCACACCCCCGGCCGCCTCGTTGAGCGACTCCAGTTCGCGGAGCCGATCCTCGGCGTTGACGGTCATGGTCCGGAACTTCAAGAACATGAAGGGGCGTCCACCACGGCCCTGTCGAAGCTGGCGGAAGAAGATCGGGCCTGGCGAGTCGAGGCGGATCAGAACGGCGATGACGAGCATGACCGGGAAGAGCATGACCAGGCCCACCAAGGCACCGGTCACGTCGATCACCCGCTTGAGAACCGATTTGACCAATGGATTCTCAGATGTGTCGATGTTTACTGGGCCTTCTCGAGAGATCGGCTCGAGCTCGAGAATCGACATCGGCAACGAGGTGCTCATCGTCGGGGCTTCTCCAGGTGAGGCTCCATGCAGGCCTGTTAAGCCAGCGACCGATCGCGCATTAAAGCCAGTCAAGGGGAGTTGGGGGATGTTGTAGGGATTGAGATCGGTCGTTGTCGTCGGCTCCGGGCGTGAGTCGGCCGAGTTCAATGAACGCTCTACGAATCGGCCACGTTGGTCGACCATCTTCCCCTCCGCTTGTCGGGGAGAATCATCGGCTCGCTAAGGGTAAACTTCGCTAGCGGGGTGTGTCAAGCGTGTTTGCAGAATTACAAACTCTTGGGAGTCCCACGGAAAAAATGAGTTCGAGTGGTCCCGTGTTTGCGGCTTTACGTTGTATCGCAAAGAACGTGAATAATCAAGCACGTTAACAAAATTCTCATATCCAATCTAACCTATCTCAAGGCTCGTGCCCGTTGGGCCTGACCGCTTGCCCTCGCGGGCCCGCCCCGGTCCGTCATCGTCACGATGTCAACCTCCTCTCCGAAGTCCCACGAATGAGCACGGGATGCGCGGTGAGCGGACCGGCCGCCTCGAATCGGGGCTGGCATCGGTCGCACCGCCACGTCCTGGATGATCACGAGACAGCTGGAAATGAGCGCGTAATTGGGACCCACCCTGAGCGCGTAATTGGGACCCACCTCGACCTTCAAGATAGCCGCTTTGGGCAAGGGCGGCAACCATGGTTCATTCCGCCTTTCGGCCTCTCTTGGTCTTCATCGACTCCCGGAACCGGTAGCTCTCGCCGTTCATCTCGAAGATGTGGCAGTGGTGGGTCAGGCGATCCAGCAGCGCCGCCGTCATGCGCTCCCCCTGGAAGATCTGGCCCCATTCGCTGAACGGCAGGTCGCTCGTCACCAGGATGCTGCCGCGCTCGTAGCGGTCGGCGAAGACCCGGAACAACAGCTCGACCCCGCCCCGGCTCATCGTCACGTAGCCCAACTCGTCGCAGATCAGCAGGTGCGCCCTCTCGAGCTGGCCCAGGAACCGGTCGAGCGTGTACTGCTTTTGCTCCTTCTCCAGCTCGCTCACCAGCTCGGCCGCCGTGAAGAATCGGACGCGGAGCCCCGCGCGACAGGCGGCAAGGCCCAATCCGATCGAAATATGTGTCTTACCAGTCCCGTGGCTCCCCACAAGACAACAGTTGTACTTCTGCTCAATCCATTCGCACCGCCCCAGCTCCAGCACCTTCGGCTTGGACAGGCCCGGCAGGACGCTGAAGTCGAAGGTGTCGAAGTCCTTCTCGACCGGGAACTCGGCGTTCTTGATCCGCGTGGCCACCGCGTTGGCGGCGCGGGCAGCCAGCTCGATCTCGGTCAGGCGGAGCAAGAACTCCACGAACGTCTGATTGCTCGCGGCGGCGTCCCGCGCCAGCGTCTCGAGCTCCCGACCCATCGTCGGCAGGCGCAGCTGCCGGAAGTGGGCCTTCAGCAACTCGGTCGTGACATCGGCCATCGGCACGGTCCTTTCCGATACGCGGTCGAGGGGATCGGATCAGGCGAAGGAGACGCTCATGGGGTCCTCGGCGGCGGGGCCGCCCAGGAGCTGGTTGAAGCAGCTCAGGTCCGGCGGCGGCACGCGGACCTGAGCCGCCGGCGTGGCTCTGGAAGCGGTCGGCATACCGCCGCGGGTCGCGTCCTCGATCACGGCGAGCGACCGCGTCCGCTGGATGACCGCCTCGGCGCTAAAGAGGTGCTCGCGTGAGCAGGACTCGACGGCCTGACGCACGCGCGTCAGGGGACGCTCGCCCAGCAGTTGCAGGACCCGCGCGAACCGGCGGGAGCCGGCCAACGCGCCATGGTGCCCTTCCAGCTCGACGCGGAAGTCGGCGAAGCAGGCGGGGAGATCCCAGTCGCGGAACACCGGCGCGCAGTCCAGGGCGCCGGGCTTGCGGCCCAGCGTCGCCAGGTAGTGGAGCGGGTCGAGCACCATCGTGTGTCGCGCCTGCGACCGCTCATGCCGCGCGATGGGCTGACCGTGGGCCACGATCACGACCCGGTCCACATAGCCCTTGACCGTGACCATCTGGAATGCGAACGGCCGCGGCACGCTGTAGCGGTTGGTGTCGTAGGCGACGGTCTGATACTTGTCGACCACGACCGCGGGATGGATCACGCAGGGGTCGAAGCGGTGCGCAGGCAGCGGCGCGGCCGCGGCGCGGTCCTCGGCGAACCGCGCGGCGATCTCGAAGGGGCCGAAGAGCGAATGCACGGTCCGCGCCCGCTCGGCCATGCAGCGATCATGGAGGAACGTGTTCAATTCTTCGAGATCGGCGGCACGGGGCACAGGGGTGGCGAACCGGCGTTGCATGGCCTTGACGGTGCTCTCGGCGTCGGGCTTCTCATTGCCGCGGGCCGGCATGCAGAAGCGCGGCTCGAAGAGGTAATGGCTGGCCAGCGCAGCGTACCGGGGGTGGGGCCGGCGCTCGCGCCCCTGAAGGATCAACGCAGCGACAGTTCTGGGATTGTCCCACCACACTTCCCTGGGGACGGACCCGAAGGACTCGAACGCCGCGACCATCCCTTCGAGGATGGCTTCGGTGCGCTCGAAGGGGAGCGCCAGGACGAAGGGGGCGTTGGAGTAGGCCCAGGTGGTGACGAGGAAGGGGACCGGGCGTCGGCCGTCGGCGAAGTCGACGTGGATGTGACCGAAATCGGCCTCGAGACGCCGGCCGGGGAGGTGTCCCAGAGGGATGAAGGTCTCTTGATGTCGAGCCTGGTGTCGCCGGAGATAGCGTCGCACCTGGCCGTAACAGCCGGGATAACCGTGCTCGTCGCGGAGGCGACGGAACACCTGCATGGCGGTGTGCCGCTGCTTGGGCGGGGCGTGCTCGTCGTCGGCCAGGATCTGGTCGACGAGCGTCACGAACGGCCCCAGGACCGGAGCGGGCCGCTCCTGGACCCGGGTATACGGCTGCGGTTCGGATTGCGCGAGGACCTGGCGGATCTTGCGCCGGGTGTGATGAAAGGTGCGCGCGATCTGTCGGATGGACATGCCATCGCGTCGGGCGCGGCGAATTGCTCCGTAATCGTCCACCGTAAGCACATCCTGACCTCCGAGAGGGACGCGGTGCCCTGGCAGACACCAGCCTAAGCGGAGGCGGTTACGGTGGGTCCCTTTTACGCGCTCATTTTGCCCCGGGGTGGGTCCCTTTTACGCGCTCATTTCCAGTGAATAATCCGGGAAACTACTGACTAGCCCGAGTTTACCGAGTTTCCTTCGAAAACACTTTCTCCGAAACAACTTAGCTCGACTTCTGCCCTTTTTCCGCAAGTTCTTGCTCTCAAACAACTTGCGCGACCGAGATTCGCCAGGAGCCCGTCAGCGGAAGACCTTACGGGACAAGGACTTACGAGAGTGGCTTCCGAAAAAGGGTAGAGTCGAGGAGTGACGCGGTGGTTTAGACTCGGCCTATCCGTTGCCGGCCCTTTCGGTTGCCGGTGCCTCAATAGCCTCGCCTTGCTCCGTTTCCACTCCCCGCTCATCGAACCCGGCGGGCGGGTTTCCCGCACCGGGCTCTCGGACAAGATCTCATACTTTCGCCCACGGAAAGCTCTTCGTCCG
>JAFAHT010000106.1 GCA_019237095.1 Planctomycetaceae bacterium | reverse complement strand
CGCGGCGGCCGCTCGGGGCCTGTCGGTCGATGCTGATGGCGTTGCTCTTGCCGGACCCTGAGGACCAGCATTGCCCGGCTGAGTTCAAGACGTCGGCGCGATCTCTGCTCGGCAAGATGACCGGATTATTGGTGTCAGTTCTTTTTTTGTTGAAAAAAGAACTGACACCAATAATCCTTCCCTGAGATAGAGAGCCGCTCGTCGAGATCGGGTCCGATCGGTTCTTGGCAATGGGGCGGTCGGTGGCAGGCAGGAGCCAGCAGTGGAGGGTCGTAGGAGGTAGTGGCGGGTGGCGAGTGGCAAGTGGCGGGAGAATTGTGGCCAGCGAATACGAAGGGAGGGAGCCAGTGGTGAGAGAAAAGCGCCAAAACGAAGCCAATTTGCTCATGGTGTTAATCATTGGTATACTGTGACTTAGAACGAATAAAGGCGGAATCGAGCAGGAAAATCGAATCCAATTCCCTGCCTGCGCCGCGGGGCTATGGCGACCCCCGCCGACCGAAGGTGTCGTGTCGAGAAAACAGCCCAAAGTCTACTTTTTCCTACCGCGCGCCCGTCCAGTACCGGTGAAAGTGGGTCTTGAACGAAGCCGCTCCGCGGTGGGAAAGACTGCGAACTCGCTCGTCTCCCCACGGCGTCAACAACTCACGCCATCCGGCCGGGCTCGACTCCTCCTTGAACCAAGGCGGTCCGCCGTGCTCAGCTCCGGCTTGACCACGCAGGGTGGCGGGCTCGGACCGTTTCTGGCTGTGTGAACTCCGCGTTTCTCAACATTTCTCAACATTTTACGGCTCATCTGTTCAGTCCATGGATGCCCAGGTGACGCGCCAACGGTCGGCGAGGTTGCGCCGGGTGAGATCGCCACAGATGCCCGGGTCGACATCGCAGAACTGGTCCGGACGCTTCAGGGTCAAGATCCTCCGCCAGGAGGCTTCAGGTGCGATCCGGTGCCGGCGGCCGACCGTTCTCGACGGCTTGCCAGCCTCCGCCCAGGGCCCGATAAACGGCGATGAGGCTCGACGCGATGTTGCCGCGGGCAATCGCCAACTGGTCCTGCTGGGTCACAAGCTGCGATTGCGCGGTGAAGACTCGGTTGAAATCGACAAGTCCCCCCTGATATTGGGCTTGCACCAGCACCACGGAATCCTCGGCCTCCTTCACGGCGACCTCCAGGCTCTGCGCTTGGAGCTGGTATTGAAGGAACGCCACCAGGGCGTCTTCGACCTCCTGGCCAGCCTTCAAGACAGTCTGTTGATACTGAAAAACCTTCTCCTGGAAGCGGGCATCCTGGTTCCGGACATTGTTGAGGACGCGGCCATAGTTCAAGATCTTCCAGGAGAACGTCGGCAGAATCAAGCCGGTAAGACTCTTCTCGGCAAACAGGCGGCGGATATCGCTGGCGGCGTAGCCGAGGAAGCCCGTCACCCCGATTTGAGGGTAGAAGTCGGCTTCAGCCACGCCGATCCGGGCACTCTGGGCCGCCGCGTCGCGCAATGCCCGGCGCACGTCGGGCCGGCGCTGGAGCAGTTGGGCGGGAATGCCCACTGCCGCTTCCGGCGGCGTCGCCGGGATGGGTGTCTCGCCAAGCATCGCAGTCAGGTCCTGGGGCGCCAAACCGAGCAGGACGCAGAGCCGATTATTCGCCTGCCGCAAACTGATCGCCAGTGGTGGAATCGACGACTCGGTCTGGGCCAGGCTGGATCGGGCCTGCTTCGCATCGAGGGCCGTCGCTTTGCCGTCCCTCAACCTCGCCTCGGCCAGCCGCAGCGATCCGCGCTGAATCTCGACGTTGTGGCTGGCGTAGGCAATACGCTGCTGGGCCGTGCGGATCTGGACGTAATTGGTGGCCACGTCGGCCGTCAGAATGACCAGGGTATCGTGGTAGGCCTCGACCGCGGAGTCCCGATCGGCATTGGCCGACTCGATCGTCCGCCGGATCCGGCCCCAGAGATCCAGCTCCCAGGAGGCGTTGAAACCGGCGGCCCAGATGTTGAGATTGGTCGGGAGCTGCGCCCGGGGATTGTTGAACAGATTGAGGTTCCTGCCGATTTGCGCATGCGCATAGTCGGCGTTGGCGTTTTGGGTCTGCGGGAAGAGGTTGCCGACTTCGATGTTCCGTTGGGCCTGGGCCTGGAGGACGCGGGTCCCCACGGTCCTGAGGTCGAGGTTTTGCCGGTAGGCGGCTTCGATCAGGGAATTGAGCTTTAGATCCTGAAAGACGTTCCACCAGGCGCTGTCCGCTGCGGAGCTGTGGATCAGGCGGGGGTCGGTGGCGTCGATCCAGTCGGTCGCGACCGCCGCCAGCGGCTCCTCGAAGTTCGGTCCGACCTTGAAGCCGTTATGCACCCACTCCTTGAGCGGAGTACAGCCGGTGGCCATCATGGCCAGAACGGCGAGCAAGGCCGGTCCGCCGCGGATGACCGCCCGCACCGATCGGGCTGCGACGGGATGGCTCATCCAGACCTCTTCCTCCGTGAGATGATGTGGCCGCGGAAACGATGGCCTCTGGCTCGACCGGCCTGCTAACCGGGTTCACTCAGGTGACCCGGTGGCGGAACAGCCAGGAGGCCGTCGAAAGCGTCACGATCGCGATCAGGGCCAGGGGCCAAAGATCGGGCAGCAGCAGATCCAGTCCCGCTCCCTCCAGGTACACGCGCTCGGCAATGTCAATCGCGTACCGCAACGGGTTGACCCGCGTTAAGTCCTCCAGGGCCTTGGGCATGCTGCTGAGCGGTGTGGCCAGCCCTGACAAGAGGGCAAACGGCATCATCACCAGAAACGAGTAGAGCATCGCCTGCTGCATGGTCGCCGCGATCGACGACACCAGGAGCCCGATCCCCACCGCTGCGAGCAGGAAGAGACTGAGGCCCGTATAGAGCGTCAGGAATGACCCGGCGAACGGGATCTGGAACCAGAGCTGAGCCACCAGCAGGATATTCGTCGCCTGCACGAATCCGATGAGCACCGATGGTAGCGCCTTGCCGGCCATGATTTCGACCGGGCGAAAGGGGGTCACCAGCAATTGGTCGAACGTTCCCTCTTCGCGCTCGCGAGCGACGGACATGGCCGTCAAAAGCAGGGTCTGGAGCAATGTCAGGGTGCCGATCAAGCTCGGGATCATGTGCCAGCGCGTCTCCAGGTTCGGGTTATACCACGCGCGCAATGCGACCCGGACCTGCGAGCCGCCCTGGCCGTGGGCCGCGCGCCAGTCGGCGTTGAACGCCGTTACGACGGCGCCGACGTACCCGAGCGCCGTGCCGGCGGTGTTCGAATTGCGGCCGTCCGCGATCACCTGCACATCGGCCGGCTGGCCCAAGAGCAGCTTGCGCTCGAAATCAGAATCAATCCCAATCACGAGCAAGACGCGGCGCTCATCGATCGCGGTCTTGAGGTCCTCCGTCCTGTAGAGGTCGGCCAGGCGGTGAAACGCTCTCGAGCCGTCCAGACGCGCCACCAGGTCTCGAGACGCGGCGCTGCGATCGCGGTCCAGTACAGCATAGGGCACGTCGTTCAGGTCATACGTCGCCACGTACCCGTAGATCAGACACTGGAACACCGGCGGGATCAAGAGAGTGATCCGTCCGCGCGGGTCCTTGAGAACGGCCAGCAACTCTTTCCAGGTCAGGCCGAGGATGCGACGGATCGCCTCCAACATAGCGCACCTCGGTTCAGTCCAGCTTCTTGCGGGTTATGACTCGGGACAGGAGCAGCACCACGGCCGCCATGATGGCCAGCACGGCCGCATTGGGCACAATGACACCCCAAACGTCGCCGGCCAGAAAAACCGTTTGCAGGATGGCTACGTAATACCGGGCCGGCAGGATTGTGGTGATCGCGCGGACCACGGCCGGCATGCTGCGCAAGTCGAACAGGAACCCGGAGAGCATGAACGCCGGCAGGAAGCTGACCAGCACCGTCACCTGGCTGGCCACGAACTGACTCTTGGTGGCTGTCGAGATCAGCAAGCCGATTCCCAACGCCACCAGCAAGTAGAGCATCGACCCCCCGGCCAGCACCCAGACCGACCCTCGGACCGGAATCTGGAACAGAAACCTGGCCGCCAGAAGGCAGAGCGACAGCCCGACCATCCCCAGCGCGAAGTAGGGGATTGTCTTGCCCAGCAGAACCTCGTCGATCCGGACCGGCGTGACGAACAGGCTTTCCAGGGTGCCGCGTTCCCACTCGCGCGCCATCACCATCGCGGTGAGCAAGGCCCCGATGAGTGTCATCACCAGAACGACCAAGCCAGGGACGAGGAAATAGTGGCTGTCATTGGCCTCGTTGAACCAGAGCCGATCGCGCACGATGACCGGCCCGCCGGCCACGTCCTTGCCTTCGGCTGCCCGCCGCGCCGTCCACTGCCCGACCGCCCCCTGGGCGTAGATCTGAATGATCCGGGCCTTGTTGGCGTCGGTCCCGTGGACGAGGATCTGGACCTCGGCGTCGCCGAGGCTCAGGTGCCTCGCGAAGTCGGGGCGGATACGGACGATCCCGTCCACCTGCCGAGCGAGCATCAGTTCCCGTGCCCGCGACATCGAGGTGAGGAGCCGCGCCTCGAAGTACGGCGAGAGCTGGAAGCCGGCGGCCAATTCCACGGCGTCGGGCGAGGGGTCTTCCAGGACGACAGCCACCGGCACATTCATCACGTCCAGCGACAATCCGTATCCGAACAGCAGGATGAGGATCACCGGCAGCACCACACCGACCGCGATGCTACTGGGGTCGCGGACGATCTGATGGGTCTCCTTGCGCACCAAGGACCAGACCCGCCGTCCTTTGGCGGAAAGCGGGCGCGGACGGGATCGCTCCGTGGCGTTCATGCATCACCTCCCACGCTGGCCGCGTGAGGCGACTCGCCGTGGCGCGCTGCTTCCACGATGGCGATGAACGCCTCCTCCATCGTCGGCGATCGGCCCGGTTCGGGACGGGCGCGGCGGCGAACCTCGGCGGGCGTGCCTTGTGCCAGCACTCGCCCGGCGTCCATGATGGCAACCCGGTCGCAGTACTCGGCCTCCTCCAGGAAGTGGGTTGTGATGATTGCCGTCACGCCCTGCTCGGCCAGCGCAGAGATCCGCCGCCAGAACTCACGGCGGGCCAGCGGATCGGCGCCTGAGGTTGGCTCGTCGAGGAACAGGATCTCGGGCTGGTGCAAGAGCGCGGCCGCCATCGCCAGCCGTTGCTTGTAGCCGCCAGGAAGCTGTTCGCTGGGCAGCCGGGCAAACCGCGCCAGCTCGAACTGCCGCATGGCCCAGCCGATCCGGTCGCGCCTGCGGCCACCGTGCAGGCCGTAGGCACTGGCAAAGAACTCCAGATTCTCGGTCACGGAAAGCGGTCCATAGAGAGAAAACTTCTGAGCCACGTACCCGATGCGCTGACGAGCCGAGGCCCGCGCCTGGCGCAGGTCAACGCCCGCCACGCGCAACGTGCCGCTGGTCGCGGGGAGCAGTCCGCAGAGCATGCGAAAGGTCGTGGTCTTGCCCGCGCCGTTGGGTCCGAGCAAGCCAAAGATCGCGCCCGGTCGGACCTCGAAGCTGACATGATCGACCGCGGCGAATGACCCGAACCGCCGTACCAGGTCGCGGACCTCGATGACCACTTCGTCTCCGTATCGCTCCGGCGGCCGGTCGAGGATCGTGGAGCCCGCAAGGGCTTGCCCCGCGGCCGCTGTCCCACGAAGCAAGATCATGAACCCGTCTTCAAACCGTGGCTGCGCCGGAACGACGGCCGCGCCCTGAAGCGCGCCGACGCTCGCCACGGGGTCGGCCTCAGGGGCGGCCCTTACGAACCGGACCTGCCCACCCTCGGGGACCGCATCGACGATGCCCGGGTCGTCGAGCAACCGGGCCTGGAGCCCGCGAGCCGTCTGGCCCGCGGGCGGCTCGGCAAGAAACGTCCGGCCGGCCGCCTTGCGGCTCAGTTCGGCCGGAGGGCCCTGCGCCAGGACCCTCCCCTCCTGCAGCACGACACTACGATCGCACCGCTCGGCCTCGTCCAGGTAGGACGTGCTGAGCAGCACCGTCAAGCCCTGGTCGTGGACCAACTGCCGGATGATCTTCCAGAGGTCCCGCCGCGACAGCGGATCGACGCCAACCGTCGGTTCATCCAGCAGCAACAGTTCCGGCAACCGAACGAGCGTGCAAGCCAACCCCAGCTTCTGCTTCATCCCGCCCGACAACCGCCCGGCCAGGCGGTCGGTGAACCGTCCCAGCGCCGTCATCTCCATCAGCCGCGGGTAGCGTTCCCGCCGCTCAGCGGCGGTGACACCGTGCATGTCGGCATAAAGGTTCAGGTTTTCAAGAACGCTCAGGTCCTCGTACAACCCGAACCTTTGGGGCATGTAGCCGATGCGTTCTTGGACCTGCTGGGGGTCGGCGGCCACATCGATATCCAGGACCTTCAGCTCACCCGTGTCCGCCGTCATTAACCCCGCCGCTAACCGAATGAGCGTCGTCTTGCCCGCACCATCGGGTCCAACCAGGGCCGTGAGCATTCCCGGACCGACCTCCAGAGAGACGGCATCGAGCGCCTTGACCACATCGCCGGTGTGGCGGCGGAATGTCTTGCGGATGTCGCGGCCCACCAGGACCGGCGGGTTTCCTCCGGCGGCGCTCATCGCGGGACCTCCAGAGCTTGAGGACCGCGCCGGTCGGGAGGAAAGGAGACGGTCGCCGGCATGCCCAGTCGCAGCTCGTCCGACGGATCCTTCACGAACACGCGGACCTCGTAGACCAGGCTCGTGCGCAGCTCCTCGATCTGCACGGCCTTCGGGGTGAATTCGGCGACCGGCGAGATGAAGCCGACCCACCCCTCGAAGTGCCGGTTCGGGAAGCTGTCGACGGTCACGGACGCCGTCATCCCCGGACGCAGCTTGCCAATGTCCGTCTCGGACACATACGCCCGAATCCACTTGGGGTCGATGATCGCCAGCGAGAAGACGGGCCGTTGCGGGGAGGACATCTCCCCCATCTCGAGCAGCCGCGTGCGGACAACGGCGTCAGCCGGTGCCATGAGCTGAGTGTCGGCAAGTTGCTGCTTCAGAAACGCCAGTTGCGCCTCGTTGCCCCGCAATTGGGCCTCGGCCTGGGCGATGTCTTCCTTGCGTGGGCCGGCGAGGGCCAGCTCCAGCGCCTTCCGGTTGAGTGCCAGCCGCGCCTCGCTCTCGGCGATTTCCTCCTGGCGTGGACCGGCGAGGACCAGCTCCAGCGCCTTCTGGTTGACGGTCAGCTTGGCCTCGGCCTCATCCAAGGCAGCCCTGGCGTCGTCGAGCTCCTCCTGGCTCACGGCCTGGACCTGGGATTGGTCGGGGAGGCGAACCGCCGAGAGGCTCTTGAGGCGCTGGTACCGGCGACGAGCGTTGACGGCCTCGGCCTGAGCCGCAATAACATTGGCTCGGGCCTGCGCGATCTCTTCGGGACGGCTGCCGTTGCGGAGCTTCTCGACAATCGACCTTTGGGCCGCAACCTGCGCTCGGGTCTGCGCGATCTCTTCGGGTCGATTGCCGTGGTGCAGCCGTTCCACGACCTGCCACTGGGCGGCGACCTGGGCCGCGGCCTGCGCAACCTGCGGCTCCAGACGACTCTGGTCCAACCGAGCCAACACCTGGCCGCGCCGAACGTGGTCCCCTTCCTGGGCCAATACGGCGGAAATCCGCTCGCTGTTGTTGAACGCGAGCTGGACCTGGCGCAGGTCAACGTTCCCGTACAGCGCCAGCGGCTTAGGGGCGCGCTCCGCTCGAGTGAGCCACCACCAGGCGCCGGCCGCCGCGCCGCTGGCGACCAGCAATCCGACGATGACCGTTCGTCTCATGCAACAGCCTCGACCATAATCCTCTTACTTTCCAGGAACTTATGTCGCTTAGTTCCGCAGAAGCCTGGGGGGTTTAACCCAGCCCTCCAGAGCGGCGAAGTCGGAGACCATCTTGAATGCAATGAGCACCAACTTTGCCGGATGATTGGTTTGTATGATATGGGATCGGATAAGCGAGCCGACCGACTGGACGGTTTGTTGCCGAAAATGATAGACGCCCTGTTTCAGAACGCCCTCCCAGTCCGGTTCGTTCCAGGCGGCTTTGCCGTGTGCAATTCAGTGATGCTCCTTTCCCCCTCCCCCGAAACTTGAGATGTGGAGCAGATTGACAAATGTCGTAGACTCTGCCAACAATAAACGGATAGCTGTTCCGACACGAGGAGCTTGCGTCATGAACACTGTTGTTGCCGGAGCGATGCCTGGGCGAATGGCGAAGCTGTTGGCCGTCCTGCTCCGAAAATCCGGCCCGGAATTGGCCGGGTGGCACGATAATCCCCCCAGACCCCCATGAGGCGCCGGGGGTACACTGCTTTCGGGGGGGCGTGCTTCCGTGGTACCGGACCCGGTTCCATGGCACAGACATCGGCGCGCCGTAGTATCGTCACACGGACTGGTCGCCGGAGACGAGCGTCGGAGGACGCCGCGAGGGAGACATACTGCTCCACGTGCTCCCCAAGAGTCGGGGGCAACAATATCGGGTACGCGGCGACGTCCGGGCCAGACTGACACGCGGGCTCGCGGCTCCACTGATCATCGGCCTCCTACCCGACACCCGCCTCCAACCATAGGCTACCAAGGCCCAACTCCATTTTCATCATTCCGGGTGCCGCAAGGCGGCATAAGCGACTGACACCTTTTCTGCCTCCTGTGTCCGCCCAACGTCCGCCCGGGCCACTGAACTCTCTTGTACTTGCCCGATCGAACGGGCATGCTGCAAGTTGCCGCGCATATCTGGGCTTTGGCGCCCAGGACGGACTTGCCGTGGAGCGCAACCATGAATTTTGAGGAACTGCTCAAGTTTGCCGCTGATCAGGGGGCCTCGGACGTCCATTTCCAGTCCGGCTCCGCGCCGCAACTGCGGATCGGGGGCATGATCCGCAAGGTGGAGAGCCCCGCGATCGATGTGACTGCCCTGCGCCAGTTCACGGCGTCGATCGCGCCCCAGGCGATCGCCGAAGACATCAACGGCGCCATGTTCCGGGGTGCCCGGTTCTCCCGTAGCTTCGACGGACTGGGCCG
>JAFAHT010000567.1 GCA_019237095.1 Planctomycetaceae bacterium | reverse complement strand
GAGCTCGGCGAGATACAGTTGCGCCATGTGCTTCCAGACCAGGGCCTGGGCCAGCGGCCGTTCCTCGGCCTTCAGAGCCGTGCAGCTTTCCAGGTCGGCGATGTACTTGGTCCAGTACTTGATGGCTACGGACGTACCATCAAGGGGACGCTCCCAGGTCAGGGCCCAGAGACGATTCCAGCCGGGGTCGATGGCCAGCGGCTCGGCCACTTGGGTGAACTCATGGAGCAGCCGGGTCCCTGAAGTGTAGTTGAGAGAGGTCGCATGATCGAGCAGCGGTGCAAGCAGGCTGGAGGTGAGCTTCTCGGCAAGTCGGGGGTCCACTGCCCTGAGGCTGAGACGCAGCGATCTGGTTCTCCGGAGAACGTCGACCCAGCGATTCTTGGCGACAAGGTCGCTCAGCTCTCGGAGCCGAGGCAGCATTGGCTCGCCGTAAACCAGGCTTTCCAGCGCCGCGAAGTCCGGTCCCCCGGCGTCCTTCTCCGATTGGCCTTGGTGGAGGTTCTGCAGGTGCCTGGCGATCCGCAGTGGAGCTCGCTCGGGGTCGAGCCGGTTCCAGTTTGCTTGGGTCTCGGCATGGTCCCCCCTGTAGAACGCCGCCAGACCGCGAACCAGGAGCTTCCACTCGCTCACTGGAGAGCTCCGGGCGATGTCGCGCACCAATCCGAGGGCCGTGGCCTCGTCTCCAGCGTATAAAGCTTCCAGCGCTTGCCGCACGAGGGCGGCCTCCCGACCAACCTCCGGCGAGGAGGGCTGGGATCGTTCCGGATGCAAGACGGCCTGATCCGCCACGAGCAGGACCAGCCGGCTCTGAGATTGGTGGGACTCCAGGCGGCCCTGAATCCGGAAGGCATCCTGCGCCAGGCCCAGTTTGACGAGAAGCGGGGAAAAATCTTCCACCAGCTTCGCGTCGGTCACTCCGAAATCGAGCAGGTGCCGCGAGACCTCGACGGCCGACGCCGGCATCCCCGCGCGGAAAAGTTGCTGAGCCCTGAGGAAATAGGCGCGTTCCAGCTGGTGGTGACTCTGCGGAGTCGCTTCGGCCTTGTGAATCAGTTTGGCCTGCTTGACTGCATCCTTGTACTTCTGCTTCGAGATCAGCCGCTCGAGCTGAACGGCCGCATCGTCCGCGGATGTCTTGACCACAACGCCACGGTGAGGCTCACGCTTGTCGGACATAACTGGTGATCACACTGGTTGAGAAGTCAGAACGTCCCTGTCGAATAGCCGAGTGTACCAATGATCCTCTCGATATTCCACCCTCGAGTTCCCCGAACTCGGGTCCACAACTGCGGATGTGAACTCGAGCAATGCTCACGACCATCGATCTCCACCCGGGGCCGGCCGGCTCAGGAGACAGGCCCGAGGGGCATGGTGACGGTGGTCGCGGGAGATGTCGGCGCACGAAACGAGCCCTTCGTCCCGGCCATCCGAGGAAGCGAAGCGGGCGGGTGAAACACGGGGCCGAGATACTCATATCGCGCCGAACGATCGATGATGGCCCCTGCCCCCTCGCTGTCGCACCAGGCGAGGATGCCCCCGCGGGAGGCGGGGAAGGCGAGGCCCAGGGTGACGCCAACATCGACGTCGGCGGGATCACGCACGATGCCGTCGTCCACGGCCCGGATCGCCTCGAGGAGCATGGGAAGGAAGAGACGGTCCGTGATCTCTTCCTGGGCGGGCGAATGGCCCTCGGCGTGGTTTTGATGTTGGTACTGGCGCAGAAGCGATTCGACAGCGGGATCGGCAGCCGGGCGCGACCCGTTGCGATCGTGCTTGCGGAAGCCGGCGCCGGACTTCTGGCCCAGGCGGCCCAGGCGCACCATCTCGACGAGGAGCGGGCTGGTCTGCGCACGGTCGGGATAGCCCTCGGCCATGACGCGCGAGATGGCCAGAACCGTGTCCAGACCGATGAAGTCATAGAGTGCGATCGGTCCGGTCGGCATGCCAAACTGCACGGCCGCGGCGTCGATCGCATCCATGGGGACACCTTCCAGCAGCAGCTCGAGCGCCTGGCTCAGGTAGGGGAAGAGCACGCGAGTGACCAGGAAACCGGGGCAATCGCGCACCACGATCGGAGTTTTCCCCAGCCTTCTGGACAGATCCACAAGCGCGGTCACCGTCTGATCGTCGGTCTGCTCGCCCCGGATCACCTCGACCAGTTCCATCCTTTGGGCCGGGTGAAAGAAGTGCATTCCGGCGAACCGCTCGGGATGGACCCATGACCGGGCCATGCGTGAGATGGGAATCGTCGAGGTGTTGCTGGCCAGGATCGCCTCGTCGCGGAGCACGCCGGCAAGAGCCTCGAAAATGCCGGTCTTGATCGCCTCGTTCTCGGTGACGGCCGCGATAACAACGAAACAATCGGATAGCGGCGCCGGGCTGGTGGAGGTAGTCAGGAGCGAGGCAATCCGGGCCGACTCGGCGTCATCGGCCTGCCCGGTCTTGCTCTTGCTCCGTCCGGTCGCAAGTTGCCGGGCGCGCGATGAACCGGCTTCGAGGATCTCTGGATTCACGTCCACCATTGTGGTGGACATGCCCGAACGGAGCAGGGTTGCCGCGATCCCCGCGCCCATCTGGCCGGCTCCCAGCACCCCCGCGCGA
>JAFAHT010000566.1 GCA_019237095.1 Planctomycetaceae bacterium | reverse complement strand
GTACAGTTGAAGTCGGCGGTCAGCCAGTCCACGCCCTCGGCGAGCGCGATCTCGCCCACCCGCAGCAGCCGGTCATAATCCCAGGCAGCATCGTTGCCCCGCAGCTTGACCTTCAAGCACTTCAGGCCGTCCTGGCGGATCCAGTCGTGCAGCAACACGGGATAGCCGTCGTCCGGTTCCGCTCCGGTAAGCTGGGACGCATCGATCGGGTCGTTGCCGCCAACCAGGTGCCAGGCTGGGATCGTCCGGGGCCTGGGGTTGACCAGGAACTCCTCGGGATACCGACCCGCGAACGAGACATCAGCCCCGTCGGCCGCCTCGAGATAATCATCCAGGTCGACGTTCATGAAGCGTGCGTTATAGGTCTCGTAGGTGGGCACCTCGTGAAGCACGCCGTAGGCGTCGTGCACGGCCAGGTCAAACGCCGATGCGCACTCGAGTGCTCCGAGCCAGGGAACAGGCTCGGTCCCCGGGTGCTCGGCGTCATTGAACTGGTCGAGAAGATCAGGCAGGAGACCCTCGAGAAACCAGTCGCCCAGCTCGATCGGGTGCCCGGGCTTGGCCGGCGTCTTGACCCAGGACTCGGCGATTTGGGTGGTCAGCTTCCGCAACACCTGGTGCCGCTCCTCGTAGCCGAGCCGGCTGGGCCGGACCCATTGCACGGAGAGCGGCGTCTCTCCCCAGCCCTCCGCGCGGCGGCCCCGGGTATCGGCAACCGTGACGCGAATTCGCGCGCAGGTCACTTCCGTGGTGATCTCCGGACCAAACTTCAACGGCATCCGCGTCTTGATGGGCAGGAAGTACACGGCCGCGGCAATCGGCCGGACGTCGGTGGGTTTGGCCATGGGTTGATTTCAATCCTGTGCGTGAGCGATCAGGCCGGAAGAATCGATTTCGCCCACTCGATCCGGCACGACCGCCGAAACCCTGGGCCCGGACTTGCGAGGACGAAGCTCGATGCAGCGAAGACATCGCTATTTCAAGGTGTTCGGTTTCCGACTTGTTGACAAGAGGCCAGTGGCGTAGGATCGAAGCACGTTTGGGCAAGTCTCATGAGAACCTCGGTGTGCATCGGTCTTGATCGTCCATGAAGCCAACGTTGATCCTGGCCAGCGCTTCGCCCCGACGTCAGCAATTGCTCGCGGAGGCGGGCTATGCGTTCGAGGTGGATCCCTCGGACGTGGCCGAACCCGAACCGGGGGCCGGGACGTCGCCGTGGCAGTACGCGGCAGACCTGGCCTGGCGTAAGGCAATGGTCGTGGCCCGACGCCGGCAGGCCGGGTTGATCCTGGCCGCGGACACGGTCTGTGCCGTCGGGTCGCAGATCCTCAACAAGCCGCTCGATCAAGCCGACGCCCAGCGAATGATCCGGCTCCAGGAGGGGCACGATACGGACGTGGTCACAGGCCTCTGCTTGTATCGGGCTGGACGTGATGAATGGATCGGGACCGTCGAGCGCAGCGTCGTCAGGTTCCGGCCCTTGAGCGATGCCGAACGTACGGACTACCTCCGATCGAACCGGTGGGCGGGGAAGTCGGGCGGCTACGGCGTGCAAGACAACGACCCTTTCGTCTCGGTCGTCCGGGGAAGCTTTTCCAACGTGGTCGGCCTGCCGATGGAGCGGCTGGCACTCTTGCTAAGGATCTATCCAGAGATCACCGTGTAAGGTTCGGAACCCAGGAACCGAGCATGGCCGGGGAAAACCGGGCATCACGAAGGAGCGGATCGCATGGAGAGTGACAGCATCGCTTCAAGCCGGGGACGGAAGCGGCTCGTGGGTGGTCTGCTGATCGCCTTGAGCGTGCTCGCCATCGCGGTCGCCGTGTTCGTTCGCCTCTCCTCCTGGCTTGGCTCGCTGGAGGCGAATTCCGCCATGGCCGCCACTCCGGCTCCGATCGACGGCAAGCGCGCCTTTCGTTACCTCGAGCAGATCTGCGAGATCGGCCCGAGGATCGCGGGCTCGGAGGCCAATGCCCGGCAGCGGAAGATGGTCGCCGACCACTTCAAGGCGATGGGAGCAACCCTGCGCGAGCAGCCCTTCTCGACCCAGCACCCGCTCACCGGAGAACGGGTCAACATGGTCAACCTGATCGGCTCATGGCACCCCGAGCACACTCAGCGCGTGGTCGTCGCCGCCCATTACGACACCCGTCCGCACCCGGATGAGGAAACCGATCCGGAGCGGCTCAATCTGCCGTTTCTGGGTGCCAACGACTGCGCCTCCGGCGTCGCTTTGCTGATGGAAATCGCTCATCACCTGAACGACATGAATACTCCCTGGGGCGTTGACCTGGTGATCTTCGACGGCGAAGAGCTGGTCTACGGCCGCCACCCCGATACCCAGGGCAAGTATTTCCTGGGCTCCAAGGAGTTCGCCAGGGTCTACGTCGAGGACGTCGAGGCGCGGCGGAGCCGCGGCCGGTACGCGGCTGGCCTGGTCCTCGACATGGTCGGCGGCAGCAAGCTCCAGATCAGCCAGGAGCCCAACAGTCTGAACCTCGCCGCCAACCTGGTCCGCGACGTCTGGGCCGTCGCCCGACAGCTCGATGCCAAGCGTTTCAAGTTCCGCGTGGGCCGGGAAGTCCTCGACGATCACCTCGCGCTCAATAACGCCGGCATCCCCACCATCGACCTGATCGACTTCGATTATCCCTACTGGCACAAGGCCGACGACCTGCCCAAGAATTGTTCGGCAGACAGCCTGGCCGAAGTCGGCCGCGTGGTCACGGCCTGGCTGGCCCAATCCAAACGCCGCAGCCGGCGTTGATCGGGCCCCACGCGGAAATCATTGCAGCAGCGCTCTCAGAGCCTCCCGCTCGCGCCGGGTGGCCTCGAGGTCGAACTCGAGCATCGCGAGGTCAAGCCGGAAGCGCTCCAGGGCGTCCCGGGCTAAACCCATCGCCCGTCCTCGGAACCGCGCGTGCTCCAATGCATCTTCTACCAAAGGCTCAAGCTCGGCCCGGATGTCGGCCGATTGAGCGGCAATCCGCTCCTTCAACTCGATCAGCTCGAGGGGAACCTGGTCGCCGACCAAACCCGCCTGATGAGTTATCACGGTGCTCATGGACGCAGCTCTCCCAACAGGTGCTACTCTAATCTAACACGCAAAATTGGGTAAGGTCGTCTGGTAGAGACAATTTCTCCGTCTAGCTAAATTGTACTGTTTACGAAAATTCGAGGGCCGGCAAACGAGCACAGTATTTGAGGAAGCGAGTTGGTAACAGTTGCACAGTAGATCGGTCAGAGGGTGTGACGGTTTGCCCTTCACGGTTTGCGGCTATCTGGCTAGGATCCGCAGACCCTTATGACTCCTTGCATTGCGAAGACAGCCAGATCTGGGGATTGTAGGAGCCGGCTCGGTCCGGCGAGTCTTTGCTCCTTTTCGCGGAGTAAGTTGGCCGAGTACAGGGAGGTTTCGAGCCGATGCGTGTCAATCGCCGATGGATCGCGCTCGTGATTTCGGCCGGGCTTGTCTTTGCGCTGGGGGTTCAGCCGAAGGGTGGCGAAGAGGGGCCGAAAACGCCTCCCGCGAGCCTTCACGACAGCTTCGAGACTGCCCAGGTCGCCTGGGAGCGAGAGCATACCGATACGACGATCAACCTGATTGCCCAGGATAGGTCGGTTCGCGCCGCTCATGACGGCAATCTCTCCGAGCATTTTCAGTTCGATGCCGATACCGGCAGCCAGTTCTTCGTCAGCTACGCGTTGCCCAAGATCCCGGTCACTGACAGGCTTCAGGCGGTGCTCCATGTCCGGGCCAATCGCGCCGGAGTTCAGCTTTTCGGACGCGTCGTGTTGCCGGCCGATATCGATTCCGAGACCCGGGCCCCGTCGTTTGTCCTGATCCAGGGGACAATCTATGACCGGGTCGATCGCTGGCAGCGGCTGGAGCTGACCGACATGCTGCCGTCGATTGAGCGTCAGGCTCGGGTGCTCCGCGCCTCGTCACGGCGCCCGGTGAGCCTGAAGGGAGCGTATCTGGAACGCTTGGTAGTGAACTTGATGGGCGGTTCCGGGGCCTCGGAAGTATTCCTCGACGACCTCTCGGTCTCCCCCGTCCCCGGCGAGCTGCTGACATCCTGGACGACACCCGAGGCGCGGAAGAGCCTACCGGACAAACCGGTCGGGGGGTCGCGGCCCAGCGCCGGCAAGACGGTCATCGACCCGATTGTCCGCCTGGACCGCAACCGCCTGCGCAGGCAAGGAGAAGATCGCAAATATCACGATTGGCTGCCGACCGCGATCGACGCGCCGGGCGCGGACGTCACCGAGCTGAGGAGATATGGGTTCGATGTCCTGGTGGACGACCGCAAATCCGATCCGGAGCGGATCAAGACGGCAATCGACAAGGGCTTTCTGCTGATGCCGCGGCTCTCAACAATCTCAGCCAAGACCGATCCCCACGAATTGCTCGAAGAGGTTGGGGCCTACCCTCATAAGGACGTCGTCGCCTTCTGGCAGATCGGCGAGAGCCTGGGCCGGAAGCGAGAAATGAAGTCCCGCGACGAGGAGCTTTCCAGGGCACGAAAAGTGGTCACGGCGATGCGCCAGCTCCCCGCGGAGTTCTCGCGGATCACGACCGGACTGGTGGACGGCGATTTGCCGCTCTTCTCCAGGGCGCCGGGCAACCTTGACACGATCGGCATCCAGCCACAGCTCTGGGCTTCGAGTCAGGAGTTTCTGGAGAGCCTGGAGTTCCTCAAGCAGCGCAGGCAGTTGACGGCCCGCTCCAACCTGGGCGGGTTGTTCTGGGCCTGGATCCCCACCACGGCCGCCGCGGTCGTCCGTGCCAATATCTGGGGCGACGACGTACCCCCGTCCTGGGGTGTTCCTCAGGTTGGTCACGAACAGCTTCGCCTGATGACCTACATGGCGCTGTCGGCAGGGTACCGTGGCCTCGGGTTCCTCGGCGACGCGGATCTGACTCGTCCCGCCGGCCGAGCCTTGCTGATCGAGCTGGCGTTCCTCAACGAGGAGATCGACCTGTGCGAGTCGATCCTGGCGCGCAGTGCTGATCCGATACCGGTTTACCACGTCTTCGACCCCGACCCTCCGGACCTGCCCCCGCCGGGGACGCCACCGGGGACGCGCGTGAAGCCACAGAAGGAGTTCGCGCCCAAGCCCGGCCTGCTCGCTTCGGCGATCGCCGCCGAGCGCAAGGGTGCTCTTCTGCTGCTGGCCGATTATGCCGGCAATGCTCAGTTTCAGCCTCCGCAAATGGCCGCACGTAACCTGGTGATCCGGGCGAACATGCCAGAAAGCGCACAGGCGTTCGAGATCAGCCCCGGCGAGGTCAAGCTGCTACCACGCGAACGGGCCCCCGGTGGAACCCAGATCATCGTCGACGAATTCTGCACCACGGCGATGATCCTGTGCACGACCGACCTGGGACTCAAGGAGCGCGTCGAGGCGGCCATTGCCCGGGTTCGCCCCCTGGCGGTGCAACTGGCCATCGAACAGGCCGAGCTGATGCTTCAGGCTGTTGCCGAGCTCACCGGCCGACTGAACGCCGACGGCCAGCACCTGATCACTGCGGACGAGCTGAAGCGACGGGCCGACGCGGGGATCGTGGCCAAGCCCACCGACGAGCGCGACCTGCTGGCCAAGGCCGAGTCGTCAATCAAGTCTGCCCGGGAAGCCCAGGAACGCGAGGACTTCGCGCTGGCTTGGGCCGAAGCCCGGCGCGCCGGCCGGCCGCTGCGAACCCTGATGTTCGGTCACTGGGTCAAAGCGAACGGCACGCTTGCCGGTGCCGCGGGCGGTTCGTTTTCCAAGCCTGCCGACCGCTCGCCAGAACCGATACCCGTGCTCATCAAGCCGGTTTGCTGCGCTCCCTGTGTCGCGTTCAACACGTTGCCGGAGCTTTACTTCTGGGTTGACTGGATCAAAGGCAAACCGGGCTACAAGTTTGGTGCCAACCGCATCCCCAGCGGCAGCTTCGACGATCCCAAGGCCATGACTGAGGCTGGCTGGGTCAATGTGGACCACGAGTTCGACGGAATCACCGCCAAGATGTCCACGGTGCCCCGGGAGGGTAAGCCGGGGAACCGCATGATCCGCATGAGCGTCGAGCCCAAGAACAAGGAAGAACTCGACAACAACCTGCCGTTCTTCGACTTTCCCGTGGCGGCGATCCGCACTCCGGCCATCAAGGCTGACGCCAAGAACCTGATCCGGATCTCGGTCCAGGTCAAGCGGTCGATCGCCAGCGCGCCCGGCATGGGCGGCATCATCGTCCGCGACTCGTTGGGTGGCGAGCAGCTCCAGTATCGCACTTCTGACCCGATCCCCAGCTTCTCCCGGGTCGTCATCTACCGCAAGGCCCCGACGGACTGCAGCTTCACCGTGACCTTTGGCCTGGCCGGCTACGGCGAAGCCTTTTTCGACGACTTTCGTGTCGAGTTCGTCGAGGCCGATGAAGCCTCAGGCGGTTCTGACATCGCCCAGGCGCCGGCAAACCGGACGGCTCGTCAACCTCCCTCTCCCGATCCCTCGCTCCCGCCTACGGCAATCAGCCCCTCCGGTTCCCGTACCCGCCGTCAGTAGCTTTTTGTCCCGTACGGGCCACACTGACCGATCAAGCTTAACGCCGGAGGTTGCCTTTCTGAGCCTTGGGGGTAACGGCTAGGGAAGCATCGGGCCACGTCGGTCCCATCGATGCATATCAAAGGGCATCTGTCGACGCAATCGCCAGGAGCTTCTGCTCCTCCGACTGCGGCACCTGGACCACGACGAAGCGGCTCGCCGGATAGAGATAGTCTTCCCCCGAGTCGTCGATAATCCGCAGGAGGCCCTCACCGACCGCCGCCTCGTCGGTCAGCACCCGATAGAGCATCCCCGTTGATAGGTCGTCACAACCGTCGTTGGCGACGCAGACGGCGAATACCGGTCTCACTTGCAGGTCTGCCATCGATTTAGTCCAGGAGCCTCTTGATTTTCATCTTCCGCTTGCCGACGCCATGAGCCTCGTACCAGTGGAGCTCAGCCCGGCGGACGCTGCCACTGGCCAACCTGACCGTGCCAATGCCTTTGAGCTTCCGCCAGCGCCTTCCGCCGTACCGCGCCTTCAAATCGGCACTCTCGCGGACCGAGAGATTGACCCCGATAATCTCGACTACCGACAACTCCCCCAGGATCTCAAAGTCCATATGATGAGGCTACACCACTCCAGTCCGCATCGCAACCGAGGACGAATCACAGAAAGGGTGTCCTGCTGCAGTACTCATGGTCGGACCCCGCACTCCTCGCCAGCCGAGCGATGATGTCGTGGTCGGGGGCAGCACTTGCGGATATCCTTTGGTACGATCTAGTCCGTTTTGGTCAGGATGCGAGGCCGAAACTTGTCGCGGGCGGCATCGTGATGGATCACGGAACAGGCTAACCTCGCATGGACTGTGCACCAGGGAGCATGATCGGGAGGGCCAGGATATGGTCAAGAAGCATACGGCCAGGAAACAAAAGAAACTGGCGAAGCAAAAGGCAACGCGTTTGGAGAAGCGTTCCAGGCTCCTGCAACTCAACTCGAAAGACCCCACCGTCCGACTTCAGCGAGCGGAAAAATGGCCGGTCGTCCACGCCCTTGTCGGGGCGAAGCTCTGGGTGGACGGGATCGGCTACCTGGTAATCGCCCGGCAAGAGGCTGAAGGGCGGCTCATTTTTGGGGTCTATCTCGCGGATGTTTACTGTCTCGGGGTGAAGAATGCCTTCTGGAGCGCGGGCACGCCTGGAGATTTCAAGGAAATGATCCAAAAAATGGGGAAAACCCAGACAATGATCCCGATCTCTCCAGCCTGTCTGGTGAAGATCCTCGAAGGCGCGGTCGAGTACGCTCGGTCCTTCGGCTTCCCACCTCACCCCGACTACCGGCATGCCGCGATGCTGCTCAAGGGGATCGATCCCAACGCTTGCGCGCACGAATTCACGTTCGGCCGCGACGGCAAACCTTTCTACATCCAAGGACCGAACGAGTCGCCCGCACAGGCCAGCGCCATCATGCAACGAATCCATGACTCCGGAGGACACTTCATCATTCAGGCATCCAGTATTGATCCTGAAGAGTTAGTCGGCTTCGAGGATGGGGATGACGAGTTCGACTCAATCGAAGAGGAAGATTCTCCTGACGAATCGTCTTGAACAGGGAACGATTCGCGTGAGTGCCCTCATTCCGTTTTCGTCTTCCCGTTCGTTCCTGGATCGCAATCAACATGATGCACTGCACAGGTTTGTCGATGCCAGACCGCCGGGTGGGGCAGTCGTGTGTTAAGAATCACTTAAGGAATCGGGCGGAACTTTTCGTAAGCCCCCAACATCAAAGACAGTGACGCTGCACGAATCGGGCTTGCACGGGACCGGTAGAGCCAGGTTCTTGCATCACCGCATGGTTGTGGTGCTGCTGTGCGATCAGGCCTGGCAGGCCGGCCCGAGCGATGCTCACCGGCCGTTGCTTGCTTGTGATCTTCTGTTCGATTCCGATTGATTTTGCTTCCAGGTCACGATCCGTCAGGGCCGCTCGTCACTTGTTGTCATGCTGACTGTATCGCCACACAGGTGATGCTGCCGGGGACCAGGCCTCGTCTCTCATTGCGCGATAGGAGTTTAACCGTATGCCGAAGATCCAGGCTGTTTGGGCGATCGACATTGGCCAGGCCGCATTCAAAGCCCTCAAGCTGGTGCCCGGATCGAATCCGGACGAGGTTGTGGCCGAGGCTTTCGACTTCATCGAATACCCGAAAATCCTGAGCCAGCCCGATGCCGATCCCGAGGAGTTGGTTCGCGAGGCGCTCGCCACGTTCACCGACCGCAACGACGTCAAGGGATGCAAGGTTGCGATTGCGGTGCCGGGCCAGGCCGGACTGGTCAAGTTCATCAAGCTACCGCCGGTCGAGAAGAAGCGCATTCCCGACATCGTCAAGTTCGAGGCCAAGCAGCAAATTCCCTTCGCGCTTGACGAGGTCGTCTGGTCCTACCAGCAGATTGGTGGGGATGAGGAAGTCAGCGACGAAGAGTTCACCATGGCGGAGGTGGGCCTCTTCGCGATGAAGCGTGACCAGATCACACGTGCCATCTTGCCTTTGACCGTGGCGGGTATCGAGGTCGATATCGTGCAGATGAGTCCGATCGCGCTTTACAACTACATCAGCTTCGACCAGCTCAAGGGAAGCGGTTCGAAAGACTCGGTCGTCGTGCTCGACATCGGCGCCGACAACACCGACCTGATCATCACCGACGGCACGCGGATCTGGCAGCGGAACGTACCGATCGGAGGCAACCACTTCACCCGCGCCCTGACGAAGGAGCTGAAGCTGACCTTCGCCAAGGCCGAGCATTTGAAGCGGAACGCGACCAGGGCGCCGGATCCCCGGGCCATCTTCACCGCGATGCGGGGCGTGTTCAACGATTTCACCAGCGAGGTCAATCGCTCGATTGGGTTCTATTCAAGCATCAACCGGTCGGCGAAGATCCGCAAGGTGCTCGGCCTGGGCAACGGATTCAAGCTGCCGGGCTTGCAGAAGTTTCTTCAGCAGAATCTCAACCAGGAGATCGACAAAGTTGACGGGTTCGCCAAGCTGGCCGGCGACGAGGTCAAGGCGGCGCCGCAATTCCAGGACAACCTGGCGTCGTTTGCCGTGGCCTACGGTCTGGGAATCCAGGGCCTGGGTAAGGGCGGAGTGAGCACCAACCTGCTGCCGCCAGAGATCGAGCGCATCCGGATGATCCGGGCCAAGAAGCCCTGGGCACTGTTCGCCTCGGCACTGGTCATGCTCGACCTCAGCACGCTCTTTCTGCTGGGCCCCTACCGCCTGCTGGCCACGGTCTCCACGCCCCAATTCGCGGATGCCGTCACTCAGGCCAAGGCTGTGACCAAGAAGGGAACCGACATCAAGACCGCCCTCGATTCGGCCAAGAAAGCGTGGACGAACAAGTTCGACGAGGGTGAGGCGCTGATCGTCGACCCGACCTACCGGGCGCTTTGGCCGTCGTTCCTGAAAACCATCAGCGGCTTCTGGCCCGATCCGGTCGCGGAATACAAGCTTAACCCCGACGACCCCGCCAACCAGGAAACACTTGAGAAACTGCGCGTCCACATTGACCTGATCAAGCCGGTTTGGCGGACCGACGTGGCCGCCGGGTGGTTCGACACCCTCGACCCCAAATTCAAGCGGCTGATGCATCCCTACGACGTGGACGCGGCCAACGCCCCCACCGGTGAGGGCTGGATCGTCCAAATCGCCTGTCACCATTACAACCCGTATCCCTCTGCCGAACAGTTGAGAATCACCAACCTCAAGGATCCCCGGCGAACCGAGTTTGGCCCCTACCAGTTCATCACCGAGAAGGTACTCCACAAGCTGAACTTGCTGTTCCTGCGTCTCTACGGGGTCAGCCACGTGGCCTTGGCCTGGATGTCCATCGACAGAGATTGGACCAGCGAGAAGGGAAGCGGCAACAACAACCTTGCCAGTAGCACGGTGCCGGTCCTTGACCGCGCTTCTCCACCCGCCGGCACCGAGGCGGGTGCTGGAGGCGGCAGCATGATGGGTGGGATGAGAGAAATGGCAAAATACGCCGCCCTGATGAAAGGCGGCAGCGGCATGGGCGGCAGCGGCGGCTATGCCGGGGCGGCCAGCGGCAAGGGCATGGCCGAGATGATGCGAAGCATGATGATGGGCGGCGGCATGATGGGCGGGGCCGGAATGACTGGCGGCGTCAACGCCGAAGCCAAGAAGAACATCAAGACTCTCACGCGGACCGACTTCCTCATCCAGTTCCTCTGGAAGCCCACTCCCGCCGAGGAATTGCCCGAAGATCCCGAGCAGCGCAAGGCCAAGCTCGAGGAGCAAGCCGCCAAGGCCAAAGAGATGCACGAGAAAATGACGCAAGCCGAGGGCCAGAAGAACAGTTCGGCGGTCACGATCCCCAGCGCCGAGGAAATCGAGAAGGCCTCCAAGCAGAAGACTTCGGAGCTGGAAACGGCGATCACCAAGGCCCTGACCACGCTTGCCACCCCGGCTCCGGACGCAGCGGCCGGTACCGCGGTAGCTCCCGGTGCGGCGCCTCCGGGCGTGCCGGCTGCTCCAGGGGTGCCCACCCCAGCCGGCGCGGCCAACTGACCGGACCGTGCTGCAGCCCGCGCCGCGGTGCCAGGACCTCATCGGAATCTGGCCCGCCCGGCGCGGCGAAGACCGTCGCCACGCCGGCTTGCCGGCCGGATATCACGCCTTGACCCTTGTCGTTCTCGTGGACCAGGAACCTCGGCTCACCGATCGATTGATCGAAGGCGGAGACCATCATGGATCAAGCCGTCGAACAGCTCAAGGAATTCCTTCGCCAGTGCATCAAGTACCGCTTCTGGATTTCGCTCAGCGTCGCGGCCCTGTTCGCGATCATCGCCTACTTCCTGGGATCCGGTCCCATCCAGGCCAAGGCCGACCAGCAAACCAAGGCGATCACCCAGGCCGCCAATGACGTGAAGCAGTTCGCCGCGCCAGGCGTCCCCAACTACCAGTTCAAACCGATCGTGGATGAGAAAACCGGGGTCTTGACCAGGGACGTCAACTCGGCCTGGAAACAGCTCTACAGCCGGCAGGCGCCCCTGCTCACCTGGCCCAAGACAGTTCAGCAGCGGTTCCGCGAGTGGGGACCGAGATGGCCTGAGAACGTCGCCGAGGGCGCCGTCGAGCTCGCCAAGGTTGACTACATCGAGGCCTATCCGGAATACGTTGATGAGGTCTACCGGGTCTTCCATCCCTTCGACTACGAAACCGGCACCGGCATCGTCGCCGCGCCGCCCAAGGAGGCCCTCCTCCGGCCGCTCGTGTTCGATCCGACCAAGCTGCCAGAGCTCGGCGTGATCTGGGCGGGCCAGAAACGGCTCTGGATCCAGCGGACCGTGCTGGAAGTGGTAGCCCAGGTCAACAAGAAAGCCAAAGATTGGGACTCGGCCATCATCAAGCAGATTAATCTCATGGAAGTCGGCAACCTGGTCGCGCAGGACCAACGGTCGATCGCCAAGGGTGAGCAACTCGAGGAATCGGAGCCCATCAAGGCCCCGGGCTCCGAGACAGCCGGAGTGGCAAACGCGGCCTCGGCCGGCAGCCCGGCTTCGCAAGTGGAAACTATGATTAGGGGCTCAATGGGTCGAGAAGGAATGGGCGGCGCCGGTGCCGTGGCCGGCGCGGCCGAAAGCCTCTTCTTCGTCAAGCCCGCGAACGATAAGGGCCAGTACAAGATTCTCCCGATCATGATATCGGTACTCGTCGATCAGGACCACATCCAGGACTTTCTCGTCGCGCTGGAAAACTCTCCCATGTCCATCCAGGTCATGGACTTCGAGCTTCAGCGCCCGGCTTCGCGTGTCATCAAGCCCGAGAAGGGAACCATGGCGAGCTTGTCCGGCTACGGCGAGTCCATGATGGGCGGAATAATGCGAAGCCAGATGGGCCGAATGAGCCCGATGGCAGGCTATGGCGGCATGATGGCAAGCTACGGTTCGATGATGTCCCGAATGAGAGAGCAATACGGCATGATGGGCGGCATGGGTATGCGCGGCATGGGCAGGGGTCCCGCGGCTCCAGCCCGCAAAGGCACCGACAAGCGATCTACCAACCGCGGCGAGGTGCGCAAAGAAGCAATCAAGGCCATCGAGACGGCCAAAGGTCCCTCGCTCTTCGACCCCTATTTCGACATCGTCGAAGTCAAGGTCTACGGACAGGCCCGCTTCTACAACCCGCCTCCTGCCGACGCCGAGGTCGAGCCAAGCCTGGGTGAGACCGCAGCCAAGGCCGCGGCAACCGAAGAACCCACCAAGGGTGATGCATCCAGTGGCGAGCCAGCATTCAAGGCCGAGCCAGCGAAAACCGAGCCGGCCAAGGCCGAGCCAGCGAAAACCGAGCCGGCCAAGGGAGCGGAGACAGCTCCCGTAAGCCCCAAGACCTGAGCGAGCTCAGCTCTTGGTTCTGGTCGTCAAGCGTCCAAGTCCACGGTAGCGGCAGAAAAACGAGTCCGTTGCCTCTCCGAGCTAGAGAGCAGACGAAACGAACAGGAGACGCCCGCATGGCCAATCTCACAGTCGAGAAATTGAAAGAAGTCGGCTTGCTTTATGGCGATAAGGCCGCCGTGGCATTGACATCGCTGCTGTTCGTGGTCTGTCTTGGAGCGGCACTGTCCAAGCAGTCCATCCAACTCACGCCTGAGGAGGTCAAGAAAAGGGCACAGGCCGCCGAGACCAACCTCAACCGTCGCCAGGAGCGAGACAACATCATCAAGGTGCTCGAAACCGGCGGTATCAAGTCGACCAATTTCTCCAAGGAGATCCAAGATACCGCCAAGATGGTGCTCATTGCAGACAATTACAAGCCGGAACGCGAGTGGGTGACCCCCGAGCCCGGCGCGGGGCTGATCCGCGACACTCCCGTGCTCATCGCCCCTACTGATCTTTATGCGTACCCGGGACGCGGAGGCGCACTTGTCTATGACCTGGATGAAAACGGGAACCGGAAGCCCGACACCGAGAAGAAGGATGTCCCCAAGGAAGAGCCGAGACGTGGAAGACGGCGGCAGCGCGCCGGTGGCAGGGCCGGGATGATGGGCGGCAGCATGATGGGCGGTCGACCCAACCGCAAGGGAAGCCGCAAGAGCCAGGCCGATCTCGAGAAGGAACAGCAGGAAGAAGTTGATCAGAAGAAGAAAGAATTGGCCGCCAAGCTCGTCGCCGGCAACGACGAGCCTTCGTCGACCAAGGACGAGGCGGCCAAAAAGGATAACCAGGCGCCCGGAAGCCCGGAGCAACATTTCAAGGAGGTCACAAAGGGACTGCGCTGGATCGCCATCACCGGCGTTCTCGACCACGGCAAGCTGGTCGCAAACTACCGTGTGGCGCTCAAGAACCCCGCTGTTGCCAATCCGCACTACGCCCGGCTGGAGCTCGAGCGGCAATCACGCCAGAGAGACAGTTCCTGGTCGAAGTGGGAGAAAGTCGATTCCGAGGAGAACCTCAAGATCCTCGATAACCTTCCCGAGGAGGACGAAGAGTTAACCCCCGATTCGGTCCGGCCCGATAACCTGAATGATCCCTTGCCGTTTCTGAAGGCGGGCCTGTGGGAGAAGGTCCACATCGCCAGCCTTGTCCCCAAGGAAAAGAAGGAGGTCGCGGCCCCGCCCCCCGTGAGCGGCAGCATGATGGGCGGCATGCCCCGGATGAGCAGCGGCATGGGGGGCAGCGCCTACGGCGCGATGATGAAAGCCGCCATGGGTGGCCGTGGCAGCATGTCCATGGCCGGTATCGGTGGCATGGCCGAAGCGGGCGGCGACGCGGGAAAGTTCTGGAAATCCGAGGAAAAGCGGGTCATGATCCGCGCCCTCGACTTCACACCTCATCCCGACAATAGCTACCGTTATCGCGTGCGGATCGTGGTCTTCAACCCGAATCACAACCGCGATGACGTCAGCCCAGGCGTCAACACCAAGGCCACCGAGTTGTTTGGCCCTTGGAGTGAGCCGACTGACGAGGTCGACATGCCGGCTGACGTCTCGGCTTTCGCCATGGGCACCCTGCCGGCCGCCAAGTCCGACGTCAAGGTGAATTTTCAGGTCGTCCGCTTTGAAGAACAAAACGGCGTGACGATCCCAAGGAAATTCGCCGCCAGCCCCGGCGAGGTCATCGGCGAGGTCAGCAGCGCTGATATCCCCACATCCGAGGGCACGGGGAAGAAAATCAAGCCGGTCGATTTCAATACCCATCAGATCGTGCTCGACGCCGCGGGAGGTCAGCAGTCCTTGCCCTCCGGCTTTGCGGGAGGTGCGCTGGATCGCCCTGCCCTGACTCTCCTTCTGCGGCCTGACGGCAGCGTCTTGGCCCGCAGCGAGGCCGAAGACTTCAACAACGAGGTCCGCAAGGACATCGAGCGGAACTACGCTCGCGAGATCAAGGATTCCACCAAGAAACGCGAGAGCTCCATGGGCGCCGGATACGGCAGCATGATGGGCTCGATGATGGGCGGAATGGGCGGCGGCGGCCGACGATAAGCTGTTTGCCACCCTCCATTCCGCCACCTGACGGCACTCCCATCCGACCTCAGCCTGACCGGCCTGAACCCCCACCTTGCGAGTTCTTGAGTTTTTCTTGCCACTCGCCTTGACCTGGAATGGCCCAGAGAGTACACACCCCGACACCTAAACTTCTCCCCGTTCTCGGCGCGCCTCCTCGACCCGGCACCCCGACTCCACCAATGGTTCGGCTGGGCGAAGCGGCCATTCCGCGGCGCTGGAGTGGTACAGGCGTAAGCACCAGATACTGTCTCCCGCCGTGGGGAAAAATTGAGAGGGGCCGCCATCAGGGATGTCGGCGGTTGTCCTCATGGCGGCGAAAGGAGGTCGCGTTGGGAAGGCTCAGTACGCTTACTGTCATCTTGATCATCGGCGCATGGGGAGCGGCCACGGAGGGTGCACCTCCCGATGACGCGATCTCATCGCCAGCAAAGGCGGCACGCAAGCCCCCGCCAGTGCCGCCGATCAAGTATCTCGAAGCTGGATCCCGGCTTTTCAACAGCGGGAATTTCGAGTTGGCCGCAAAGTATCTCAATGCTGCCCAGATGTACCGCGATCAGCTTCAGCAAGACGAACAAACCATGCTCGATGCGTATCTCAAGGAACTCTCCAAGGTCCGGGCCTTGACCGCGGCTGGATCGACCGCAACCGATGGAGCAGGCCCGGCGAAGACCGCTGCAAGCCCGGCGATCACCCCTGCCGCCGTGCAGGCAGGCCCGGCGATGACCCCTGCCGCCGTGCAGCCAGCCCCGGCGATGACTCCTGCAAGCCCGGCGATCGCCCCTGCAAGCCCGGCGATCACCCCTGCAAGCCCGGCGATCACCCCTG
>JAFAHT010000551.1 GCA_019237095.1 Planctomycetaceae bacterium | reverse complement strand
GGTGGCCACCGGACAGATCCTCGAGCTCGCCGTACCGTTCGCCCGCCTCGATCGCCAGCCCGGCGAGTCGATCCGGTTCTACGTCGAGCTGCTCAAGGGAGAAACCAGCCTCGATCGAGCCCCCCGCGAGGGCATCTTCGAGCTCTCCGTCCCCTCAGCCGATTTCGAGCGGATCATGTGGCAAGTGTGAGAGCAGTGGCCAGTGGTCAGTGAAGCCCCCTGAGTGGCCACTGGTCACTATTGAAACGGAGGTCGAAGTCATGCCCGAGCTGAGAAAAGATCCGATCGTGGGCCGGTGGGTGATCATCGCGAATGAGCGAGCCAAGCGACCCTACGACTTCAAGTCCGATGGCCAAGGACTGGGCGAGCCCAGGGTTTGCCCGCTCTGCGAGGGCCAGGAGGACAAGACTCCGCCTGAGATCATCGCCTATCGCGACTTTGGCAGCCGCCCCAACGGACCGGGCTGGCGGATCAGGGTCGTGCCCAACCGCTTCCCTGCGCTGAAGATCGAGGGCAACCTCAACAAGCGGGGCGACGGAATCTATGACATGATGGCCGGCATCGGCGCGCACGAGGTGATCGTCGAGAGCCCGCGCCACCACACCAGCATGGCTACACTCAGCGAGGACAACATCCGGGAAGTCCTCTGGGTCTACCGCGACCGGCTGGTTGATCTCAAGAAAGATTCCCGGCTGGTCCATGGCATGCTGTTCAAGAACGTGGGCGAGGGCGGAGGGGCCGGCCTCGACCACACTCACAGCCAGTTGATCGTCACTCCGATCGTGCCGGTCTCGGTCTGGGAGGAGATGACAGGCGCCCTGGAGTTCTACAACTACCGCGGCCGCTGCATCTTCTGCGATATGGCCCAGCAAGAGCTTGCCGTCGAGAAGCGGATCGTCCTGGACTCGACCCATTTCACCGCGTTCTGTCCGTTTGCCAGCCGCTTTCCCTTTGAGACCTGGATCCTTCCCAAGACCCACGCCAGTCACTTCGAGAATATCCCCAAGCCGGGTGTGGACGACCTCGCACATGTCTTGCACCAAGTTCTCAACAAGCTCGAGCTTGCGCTTGACAACCCGTCCTACAACTACATCATTCACACCGCACCCTTTGACCACATCGAGCTTCCACATTACCATTGGCATATAGAAGTGACTCCGCGGTTGAACAAGGTCGCGGGTTTCGAGTGGGGGTCGGGGTTCTACATCAACCCGGTTGCTCCCGAGCAGGCGGCGGCTTTCCTCCGTGAGGTCGAGGTGGGACCGTTCTATCGCTCTCTTCCGCTGTTCGAGCGGGGTAGTGGGCACCTGCAAGCCGCGACGACCCACGGTTCCTGAACCCCGAGATGGAGGGATCAACGTCGAGCCGCTTCGCTTCTAGAATTCGCAATGTTTGCGCGTTCCGATCAATCGCCCCGCCGCCGCTGAGCGTCCGTGAAAGCGGGCTTGGTTTCATGCCCGGTGTGGGAGACAATCGAACCCGGCCCCCGTTTTCCGCATTTGCGTGCCGGGAGGCGATATCCCTTCCGACGGGGGCCAAGGGCTCACACGAGGCTCGCTTATGTCCACCGTGCGCTTGATCCTCGCCCTGCACAACCACCAGCCGGTGGGCAACTTCGACGGCGTCTTCGAGGCGTCGTATCGCGACAGTTACGCCCCTTTTCTGGAGGTGCTGGGAAGCTACCCGGACATCCCGTTCGCCCTGCACACCTCTGGACCGCTCCTGGAATGGCTGGCCGAGCACCACCCCGAGTACATCGCCCAGGTTCGCGGCCTGGTGGAGACGGGTCGGGTCGAGATCCTGGGCGGAGGATTCTACGAGCCGATCATGACCATGATTCCCCATCACGACCGGGTGGGGCAGATTCGCGACTACTCGTCCTATCTCGAGCAGCTCTTCCCCACCAAGGTCCGCGGCATGTGGGTTGCCGAGCGGGTCTGGGAGCAACATCTGGTCGCGGCCATTACCGAGGCGGGCATCGAGTACACAATCCTTGACGACTTTCATTTCCAGCATGCGGGAATTACCGGCGACGACCTCTTCGGCTACTACCTCACCGAGGACGAGGGCCGCTTGCTGAAGATCTTCCCGGGATCCGAGATCCTGCGCTACACGGTCCCGTTCCAGGAGCCGCACGCCACCTACGAGTTCCTCCGCCGCCTGGCCGAGCGCCGGCCGGGCGCGACCGTCGTCTTCGCCGACGATGGCGAGAAGTTCGGCTCATGGCCAGAAACGTTTGATCATGTTTACACACATGGCTGGTTAAAACGGTTCTGCGACATGATCATGGGCAACCGCGACTGGCTGGAGGTGACGACTCTGGCGCGGGCGGTGGACTCCACGCTTCCCCTGGGCAAGGTCTACGTGCCGGACGGGTCCTATCGCGAGATGACCGAGTGGGTGCTGCCCCCCTCGCTCCACCAGGATTACGAGCGGGCAAAGGCCCATGTGGCTGCCAGCGAGCTGGCCGATGAGATCAAACCGTTCTTTCGGGCCGGCGGGTTCTGGAGAAATTTCAAGGCGCGGTATCCCGAAAGCGACGAGATGTACGCCCGGATGCTGGGCATCTCGCGCCGGCTGGCCGCCGCCTCGGCCCGGGAAGGCGCTGACCCCGACTACCTGGAGATCGCCCGGCGCGAGCTCTATCGCGGCCAGTGCAACTGTCCGTACTGGCATGGTGCCTTCGGCGGGCTTTATCTGCCGCATCTTCGCAACGCGGTTTATCGCAGCTTGATCACCGCCCACAATGCCCTCGACGACGCCGAGGCCAAGACCGGGCCCCGGGTCGCGCTCGAGGCCGGCGACTTCAATCTTGATGCGCGCCAGGAGGTCAAGCTCGAAAACGAGGGTCTGGTCGTTCTGGTTCGACCGGCCCAGGGCGGGCACATCTACGAGCTCGACGTCCGGCAAACCGCGATCAACGTGCTCGCGACACTCCAGCGCCGGCCGGAAGCCTATCATCAGGCAATCGCCAACGCCATCCACCCGGAGAACAACGATCAGGCTCAGGGGGATGGGCCAGCAAGTATCCATGACCGCATCATCTTCAAGCAGGAAGGGCTCGATCAACTGCTCGTCTACGACCGGCATCCGCGCAAGGCTCTCGTCGACCATTTCTATCCCATCGACGTGACACTCGATGATCTGGCCGCCTGCCGCGATGTCGAGCGCGGTGATTTCGTCACGGGCACGTATCTGGCCAGGGCCAAGCGCGACTCCAGGCGGGTGGCCTTGGTGATGGAACGCCCGGGCCATGCCGATGGGCAGACGGTGCGAATCAAGAAGTCGATCGCGCTGGCCGCCGGCTCGCCGGTGCTCGAGGTTCATTACGAGCTTTTTGACCTGCCCCGCGAGACGTGCTTGCATTTTGCCGTCGAGCTCAACCTCGCCGCGATGGCTGGACACGCCGACGACCGCTATTATTCCGATGCCCATGGCACCAGGCTCGGCGTGCTCGATTCCCGCATCGACCTTGCCCACACCGAGGGAATAGCGCTCACCGACGAATGGCTGGACCTGAGTGTCGGCTTGAGCTGGTCGCGACCGGGCGGCCTCTGGTGCTATCCGATCGAGACCGTCAGCCAGAGCGAAGGCGGCTTCGAGGGCGTCTACCAGTCCTCGGCAGTCGTTCCCCACTGGCACGTGACGGCCGACGAGACCGGCCGCTGGGACCTGCTGATCCGCCTGGCCCTCGAGCCTTTCCGGCCCACGGTAATCACCCTACCCCGGCAAGATGAGAGCCTGGCCCGGGTTTGACGACTTGACCGAGCCGCCCATGTTCTGGCCCTTCCGCCGTGGCAAGAAATCGAAACAGCCGTCAAATCCTCCCATCGACGCTGCGCAGATCGTGCGCAGGGCGCGGCGGCTGCGGTTTCGGGTTCGCCCCGAGGCTGTGACGCAACTGGCCGGGGCCTATCATGGAGCGCGGCCGGGCGTGGGGTTGACGTTCGCCGAGCTACGCGCCTACGAACCCGGCGATGACGTTCGCCATATCGACTGGAACGTCACGGCCCGCCAGGGCAAACCATTCGTGCGGCGATTCGTCGAGGAGCGGTCGCTCACGCTCTGGCTGGTGCTCGACGTCTCCGCCAGCATGCGGTTCGGGATGGAAGGACGCACCAAGGCCGACCGCGCCGCGCAGGCCGCGGCACTTCTGGCCACGGCGGCTGTGCACAACGGCGACCGGGTTGGCCTGCTCATGGTCAGCGATCGGATCGAGGTCGAGCTGGCGCCGGCCGGCGGCATCCGGCATCTCTCGCAGATTGTCCGCGCCCTGGTCGCGACGCCGACCACCGCGCTCAAGACCCAGCTCGGCATCGGCCTCTCGCGCGTGCGACGAACGGCACGGCGGGCCATGATCATCGTCCTGAGCGACTTTGACTCTGACGAGCCGATCGGCCTCTGGCGCCGCGCCGCGCGGAGGCACGACGCGATTGCCATGCGCATCGTCAACACGCTGGAGGAACGACTCCCCGCGGCGGGACTTCTGTCTCTCGAGGAGGCAGAGAGCGGCAAGACCCAGGTGATTGATTCGTCCTCGAAGCGGCAGCGTGCCGACTATGCCCGCAGGGCCCAGGAGCGCAAGCAGGCGTTTCATCGCTGGTGCGCCAGCGCCGGGGTGGATGGGTTTACCATGTCCACCGAGGTCGAGCCAATTCTCTGCCTGATCGAGCTGTTCTCGCGACGATCGGCCCGGCGAGGTGCCCATTGAACCAGGAGAATGCCCGCGTACTCGTTCCCCCTCGCCCCAACCTTGGACCCGAACCATGGTCGGAGGAACGCTCGAGCCAATGGCCGCTTCTGGGAGCCGGCCTGATGCTCGCCGCGCTACTCGCCGCGGCGGTCTGGATGATTAGCCGTCGCCGCCGAAAGCGCCGGGCAGTCTCGCCGCCAAAGCCCGTCACATCTCTTGATACTCCCGACGCGCAGCTCTTGAGCCTGGCCGTCCAGGCGAGGGAAACCTTGGTGACCCGGTTCGGCCCCTCCCTTCGGGCCCGCACGACGGAGGAGATTTCCAACGATGCCGTGGTCAAGGAGGCACTCGGGGATGATCATTTCCAATCTCTGATCCGCCTGCTGTCGACGGCCGATCACTGGAAATTTGCATCCGCGCCCGAGAACGGCCAGACAGAATCCCTCCTCGAAGAATTGCCGCACTGGTCGGCCTGGCAGGGCACCTTGCTGAGCCGGCCCCCAGCCAAGCGATAAACATAATTCAAAGCTGAGCAATGAAAGGTCGCAGTTATTGGCGACCGACTGGATTGACAAGGTTCACCAGCAAGTCCAGTGGTTTACGTTATACGAAGCGGGGCGAGCCGAGCTTTCTGATCCCGAGGAAATCATGATCCATCGTTTTCAAGTCCAGAATTTCAAGAGCATCGTCGATGTGGACGTGAATTTGTCACGAGCCCGTTGCTTGACTCTTGCGCCTCAACCAGACCGTCGTCCCCGCTCCGGCGGTGAGGTGCCTGGCCGCGTCACCGTTGACGACGGCGATTTCGACCCAGCCGGAACTGCCCGGCAGCGCTATCAACGAACCCGTGGGCTTTTCGCCGTAGGCGCGCGACAGGCCTTCGATTCGTTCCCCGGCAATCTCGACGACCCAGTCGTCGGCCGGATGACTGGCCAGGTGGGTTGAATTGACGTTCGTGATCAGGTTGCCGAAGGTGTCGCGAAAGATGACCTCTCCCACATAGCTCGTATCATCGGCCATTGGCTCGAAGTTGCGCAAGGTGATCAACCGGGAAAGCGGGGCACCGAGCTCGGCGGGGTCGCCGCCGAGAACCAGATGGGCCGCGGCCGGTGCGAGGATATCACGGCCGTGGAACGTGTTGGACACCACGCGACGGCGGAGCGAGGGATTGGTGATCTCCCATATTCCCTGGAAAGGGTAGTTCCGTGCGATGCCGGTGATCAACCCGTTATCGGGCAATACGAACCACTGTTCGGCCAATCTGGCGGCGACCAGCCTGCGATCGATTCCCACCCCCGGATCGACCACCGCCAGGTGAACCGTCCCGTGAGGAAACGCATCAACGATCCCGG
>JAFAHT010000544.1 GCA_019237095.1 Planctomycetaceae bacterium | reverse complement strand
TTGAGTCGAATCCGTCCGTTTTTCATTCCCGAACCCCTCCGCGACCGGGCTGTCCGCCCGAGCGAACGCCCAAGCACCAGGATAACCGCTCACGGCGGCGACGAGAACAGGCTGGAGATCAAATTCCTCCGCGAGGCCAGATCAACGTCTCCACCCCCAAGCGTGGGGCCACCCTGAAGACGCCTGGCCTGGGCCGATAGTCCTTCAGGAAAGGATCTCCCCGGCGGCGATCCGGCCGATCTCTTGCCCGTCGATCACGACCGGCACCTCGTCGCCCGGGTGATACACTCTCAAAGCCTGATATCCACCCGCCGCGGCGACCGGACTGGAGTACGTCTCGATCACACCGTCAACCAGGTTGACGATCCAGTACCACGGAACCCCGCCCCGCGCGTAGGCGGCCAGCTTCTCACCCCGGTCCGTGGGCAGGCTCGAATCGGCGACCTCCACGATCAAGCCGATCTCGTGGGGACCCGGGTGGCGGCCCTTGTAGTCCTTCCGGGAGCCTCTCGCAAGCGCGATGTCGGGTTCGGGTTCATCGAAATCAGGGATGCGAACGGGGTCCTGAATCATGACCCGCCAGCCTGGTAACGCCAACGCCAGCAGGGCATCGCGCATCCCCTCGACGGCGATCACGTGAGGAGGCTTCTTGGTCATCTTCCGCACCAGGTAGCCATCGATCAGCTCGACCCGGGGATCATCCAGGATCGCGGCCTCCGCAAGCCGCTCGTACTCGTCCACGGTCATACGATATAGATTCAAACCGGGCCGCGGAGACGAGAGGGTCGATTCGATGAGAGTGGCCATGGCTCCTCTGATCCCAGCGTTGGAATATGCGTAAATGTCTATCCGTTGCGGATCGAGCGTGCGATCGGATATACCATATCAATCATGATCAAGGCGACGTGACGAATCAAGGCGACGTGACGAGCGAGCAACCTCGATCTCGGACCTTCACGACCTGGGCGAGATCCTGGCACGGCATGGCCACGCCGACAGCGCAATCGACGACATCTTTCACGGCAACTGGCTGCGGTTTTTTTCGCAAGAATCTGCCGTCGTGAGCTAACTACTCTGGCGAGAGCTCCAAGAACCCGGAAAGGAACTTCGTGATACTGGCAGGCGACGCCGAAGGTTCAACCCGCACCGGAGCGAGGTTTGTGGACGAAATCAGGTGGGAGCCGGACGACTGGTGCGAGCAGGCCCGGCAGCTCATCGAGTCGGGAGAGCAGGGCGAGGGCGAGTTCCTGACGCGGTTGCTCGGACATATCGACGCGGGCATCCGGCTGCGGCGTCCCCTGGATCATCGGCCGCCTGATGCCGCGTCCGAGGGTTGCCGGCGGGCCATACTGCGGCGGCTGACGAAATTGCGGCAGGCCGTGGGTGATGTTCTCGATGATCGCGAGCTCGGCGCTGGCGACCGCCAGGTCCTTGCCGGGCGGGTGAAGGAATGGCTGTTGGAGTCTCGGATCACGCTCCGCAATCTCTTGACCGACCATACGCTCGACCCGCTGGGCCGCGCTCTGGCGGTGGAGGGTCTGCGGACCGATCTGGAATCGCTGAGTGTGCTCGTTGCCCGGCTGGATCGTGATCCGCCCGTGAGCCGCACGGCTTCGCTGGAGGTGGATCTTGAGCGGGTTCACAACGGGCTGACTCTCTTGGCCGAGCCGCGACGTCGACCGGACGCAGAAGGTGAGTGCCTGCTGGCCCGTTGCCAGCGGATGCGGGGTGTGCTCCTGGAACGAAGAATCCGGACCGAGCTGGGCCGCTCCACCGTGGGTGCAACTCCGGAGCAGTTGCTGACGTTGCGGCTGGAGCACTCGCGGCTGCAGGCACGGGTGTCAGCGCTCGAATCGACGCACGACGGCGATGGACGCCCCCTGTGGCTGGGTGGCGATCCCGCGGAATGGGCCGGCGCACTCTCCAGACGCCGGGTCGAGCTGGCCGACCGTGCCGGGGCCCAGCTTCAGGAGTTGAGCCTCGCCGAGGCGCGCCGGCCCTGCGAGCGAGCCGCCCAGCACACCCGGGACGAGATCAGCGAGATGATCGCATTCCTCGAAGACTTGCCTCTGCGCAGAGCCGTAAGCAGGCTGGAGCTGGCGCGGCAAGACCTCGCGCAGCTCGCCGTCATCCTCCGCGGGCTGGCGGTCATTCCGCGATCGAAGCCTGCGCCCGAGGGCCAGGCGCCGGCCGAATCGAGCGATCGCAGTCGCGAGCGCGTGCTTCAGGAAGAAGCCGACGAAAACCAGGCGCGAGAACGGATCGGCCGCCAGGTTCGCGAGCTCGAGCGGTTGCAGCGCACGGTGCGGAGTGAGTGGCAGGAGAAGCTGCTGGCGCTAGGGCTTCAGAACCTGCTGGGGCCGCGCCTCGTCAAGGCCATCGAGACCGCGGTGCTCTGGCTGATCCTCCTGCTCGTCGGCCTGATCGTGACCGAGGGTCTCCTCGATCGCGCCCATTGGCTCTCCGACACCCACCGCGCCTGGCTTGCCTGGGCCGACCTGGCGATCTGCTCGGCCCTGCTCGCGGAGTTCGCACTCCGCCTGGCCCTGGCTCCCCGCAAGGGGCTCTACTTCCTGCGCCATTTCGTGATCGATTTCCTCGCTTCGCTGCCGTTTGGATTCCTCTCGTACCAGCTTGCCTCCGAGCGGGTGGAGACAGGGTTGACGCACGCCGCCGAGGCTTTATGGCTGCTCAGGTTCTTGCGGCTGGGCCGGCTCGTGCAGATCTTACGGTTCGTACGCCTCGCGCTGCCGGTCGTGCGCATCGCGCGGCTGGGATTGTTCTTCCTGCGACTCAGCGATCGCCTGGTCCGCAAGCACGTGGGGCTGCTCAACCGCAACATCGTGTTGTTCGAGCCCTACCACACCCAGCGCCCTGAATCGAGTGATCGTCACCGCCTGGCCGCCCTGCGTGGCGAGCAGGAACATGCCGCGGCCGCGGTTGCAGCCCGCATCGACCAGGTCGATCGCCAGCAGCTCGCGGCGCGCGTCCTGGCCGACCTGGACATCCGGATCGAGTCGCTTCCCGCCGAGGCCTTCGACGGCCCAGGCGAGGAGCCCGAAGCACGAGAAGGACGCGAGGTTCCCGTCGAGGCGCTGGTGGACCGCTTGATCCAGCTCAGTCCCGAACGGCTCGTCGACCAGATGGGACCCGGGTTCGTCACCTCTGCCGATCGTTATCTCAGGCTCCTGGACCTACCGTTGCTCAGGCGTCTGCGGGTGATCCGCAACCTGGTCGCCTATCGCCACAAGAGCCCTGCCGAGGCCGTCACCCTGGCCGCCAATTATCTGGGCCATCTGGTCCAGCGGTTCCTCGATATCGTTTATTTCCTGGCCGACTTGGAGGGAACGCTGTCGCCACCGATCTTTCTCGACCGCCTGGGGGCGACGATCGTCAGCGCGACCCGCACCCCGGCCAGGCGGCTGCTCTGGTTGGGATCCGCCTTCCTCGTGCTCTTCCTGGTGGTCAATTTGGTATCCGTGTTCCGGCCATTCCGTGGCTTCGTGGACAGGCTCCAGAACCTGCTCGGCTGGCCGGTGATCGTCCTGGGCGTGATCTGCCTGGGCTTTTGGCTGCTGGGATCCTGGTTCCGCAAGATCGCCAACCAGTCGGCCGACTATAGCGAGCGGGTCGTCGAGGCTCAGTTCGCGGCCCAGACCAAGAACCTCAAGTCCCTCCGCCGCGATCACGACGCCCAATTCCTGGCCGAGCGGGTCATCGACCCGGAGTTACTGCTGCGATCATCCGACGACCTGATGCCGGAGATCTATCGCCGCGACGACCAGTCCGGCCTCTCTCCGTCGGGAACGCCTCTGTTGAAGAACCGCGAGCTGATCTTCCTGAGGAACATCCGCCTGCTCTACCAAGATTACCTGGACGGCTCGCCGTTCCACCGTAGCGATACGAAAGCCTCGGTGCAGTTGCTGGGCAACCTTGCGCTCACCAACTTGCGGCGAAGCCACCTGGGCCACCTGCTCCGCGAGGGGCGGGTTCTGGACCGGCTTGACCTGAACCGCGCCGGCCGACTGCTTGGCGGTCCCTATCTCTGGTTCAATTACATCACCCGGATGATCGTCCAGGAAACGGCGATCCTGCTCCTGGACTACAACCGGCACGCGATTCCGCTCGACCGTCTGGCCTGCTCCGCAGCCGAATCGCGGCAGGCCTTTGCGAACTGGCTGGCCAGGCGGCTCAGGATCGAGCCTGATGAAGTGCGGCTGCCAGAGCCCGTGTCCACGGCGGGCACCCGCGCGGCCGCAGTCACAAAGGCCGACGTCGAAACCCGGCGGCCGGAAGCCAGCGACTTCCTCGAGACGGTGGAGTTCACCGCGATCGATTTCCTGGCCGATGACCCCCAGCGCGACGCCGCGATCCAGGCCCGGTTTGGTCCCCAGGTCGCCGATCTGGTGCGCCGGGATCGCCAGCAGAACGTCCGACGGGCATTCCGCAGCTTCCCGCTCCACGAGCTTCCCCTGGCGCAGCGGACCATCAATCCCTACGCCTTCTATGAGACCTACCTGTCCCGTGGCCGGATCGTCTTTCTGCCGGTGCTCATGATTGGCGCGGCAGCCGGAGTGGTCGGCATGGCCATCCGTACGGTCTACCGTGTCGTCCGTGAAATCCTCCACCCCAGGGTCGATCAAGACGAAGACGTGCCGTCGGATACCTACTGCGCGGCCCTCCGCAAGATCCACCGGATGCGCAAACCTGTCTTCATGGGATCGCTCTGGCTGCGGGCCCGGTTCGACGCGGAATACCTGGGGCTGCCGCTGCCGTCCGCACCGCCGGGAATTGCCGCCCATCCACTCATGGAGAGCGATCTCGATTTCATCGGTGCGTCGCGGCAAGACCGGATCATCGCCGAGCAAATCCGCAGCGGGCACCAGCGCAGGTTGGAATGGATCGGTCGTTGGCTCCAGCAGTTCGGCTGGACCTTCGACCAGTTGCCGGAATACCTTGCCCGAGAGATTCCCTACCTCACCAACCGGGGTGGCGAGGCCCTCCGAGCCGTGGTGGCCGCCTGCGTGCTCGATCACGACGACATCACCACGCTGGCCTTCTCGATCGAGGGCTTGAAGCGGGTGCTGGCCCACGGCGCGGACGCCACGCTTGACGGCACGATGCTGCCGCCAGGTTTGCCCGACCCGGTGATCAACCTGCGCAAGCTGTGGCACCCCGTGCCGCGCGTCCGCCGGCCCGTCGCCGACCTCTTCGGCATGCCCTGTTTCCCCCCGTACGACCAGGCGCAGCGCAGCCTGATCCTCGCTTATCTGCGCCGCCATCGCCGTGCCGTGCGCGGGTGGATCAATGTGCTGCTAGGGCAGGGGGGCGTCGACCCCTGGGCCACGGTGAGGGCTCGGATGCGCGAGGTCCTCTTGAGAACCGACCTCTGGAGCGACCAGATGCTGGTGCTCCGGGCCGTGCAGACGCTGACGATGCTCGATGTCCAGCACAATTGCGACCTGGTCTGGAGCCTTGGCGGCTACACTCACCTGGCGTCCGACCCCGCTTGCGGCGACGGTCCCCCACCCGCTCCTTTTGCGAGCGCCTTGCCCGCGCGCGCAGAGTTCGCGGCGACCCTACCGATCAGGAAATGACCAGCAGAAAGCCCGCGGATCTGCCATCCGGAGCGATGGGAGACCGTCGTTGTGAGTCCTCACCGGCGCCGGAGCGTGTTACCGCCCGGCCGGTGGTTCCGGCGAAGTCCTGGCCGGCGGGCGGGCTTTGAGGACGTACCAGTGTGTGCCGCGGCCTGCGGGCAGGCGGATGGCCAGGGAATCTTGCTCGGAGGAGGGCGTGGTCCGGCTGACGACCTTGCCGTCAGGACCAAGGGAAAGCAATTCCAGACCATCGGTCCTGGTGCGCAGGGTGATTGTGCCGGTCACGGGCTCGGACAGGAAC
>JAFAHT010000510.1 GCA_019237095.1 Planctomycetaceae bacterium | reverse complement strand
CGGTAGAATATGCCGTGATGCTCGCTCTGATTTTGGTTGCCTGCATCTCGATCGTCACGACGCTCGGTGCGAACATCAGCAGCACTTTCGGCACAGTAAACACCTCGATGTCTGGTAGTTGAGCCGCGACACGCACGACGAAATCCTGCCCCAACCGGGGTTTTCATCGTGCAAGATGGCAGACGCGATCCGGCCTCGATGCCGGTGCGGATCGCCCTGAAAAGGGAGGGAAAAAGGCCGGGTGGCCCCAGGGGATTGCTCCCCTGGGGCCACCCGGCCTGGAACTCAAGCCCCGAGGCCACCGTGCGAACCGGCAGTGCATCTTTCGGGCAGGAAATCCCGTGAGCTGCCACCTCATGGTTCACTTGAAGGGCAAAGGGAACCGCCACTCTTGGCCGGACAAAGTGGCGGTTCTGCACGCCTGGTGTCGTAAGGGTCGATCACTCGGTTCTTGTCTTTCGACGGGAGCAAACGATCGGCCACATTGTAGCATTGACCGTGAGTTCACGGTCAACTCGCCGGAGTTATTGCGTTCCGGCCGGTTGGGCGTGCTTACGCCGGGCCTGGCCAGCGGGGATACTCGGTGTGCTACGACGATCTCTCGGCACCGCCAACAATCGGCACGATGCGTTGGCGATTCACAGGGTCGAACGCAAAACGATCCGGTGGCGGTCAGCAGCTCAGCCCGGCCAACTTCGTCAGGACAGATCCTCGTAGTCGTTATGGACGCAAGTCTGGGTTTTTTCCGCAGGGGGCCTGGGCTGTTCATCCTGGAGGGGCCGGCAGTGCAGGATTACCGAGGGTCCATCATGGTGGACTTCCCTCACCTCGAACTGTTCTATGGTGTGGGGCGTGGTGGACACCGTCACCATCAACCGCCCGTCATCGCCGGGGTGATAAGTGTGAACGTCCTGCAACTGTTGCATAAGATCCGTCAACATGGGGGACATCCCGATGCTCCTCTCGTGTTGTGTCGTCTCTTTAGGGGTTTCTGGACAGAGTCGATCAGTCCAGACAGAAAGAATCTAAGCCTTCCTGGGAATAAATCAAGTTAATTTCAATTAAGAAAGCGGGCAATCATCCCCAAATCTCAGCGATGGTGAGGACGTTGATAGCCTCCTGGTCCAGGTCAACCGCCGGCTGCGGCAGGACCAACACATCGAAATCCCTGTGTTTTTGACATTTTTCTAGATAGAATGTATTTATGCTCTAATTCAATAATTGTCATTGATCGGTTTAGTCGGTGAGAAACCAAAATAACTCCCAGAATTGCGGAGTCCGAAATCAAAATAACTCCCAGAATTGCGGAGTCCGAAAGGGTCATCTTGGGGATGAAACCTCACCCATCTTGCCCACGCCCCCTATTTTTGATCCGTTTGCCCTCGTGGTCCGAGATGCTAAGTGGTCCTTTTCACAAATAGCTATGGGATCGCACTGGATGCTCTGGAATCGCGCCAGGCGACTAGCCCATGTTTGGGTGGGCGAGCCCTTCGCGCGGTCGCTGCACGCTCGGATTCGGCTATTTTTCCGGGGTTTTTCTCGATCCCGTGCTCGGTTTCTCGGGATAGCGTAGTGACAATATTCCGATATCTCTTGTGAAATTACCCCAATTTGTCGCTTGATTTTCATCCCGTCCGCCGTGATAGTTTACGACATGTACCTCAGAACCGTCAAAGTCCGGTCCTCCAGCGGCGAATTCCGGGGACACCATACCTAACCCTAGCCGGCCTTGGGGCCGAAACGATTTTCAAGTCAAGTTGAAAACTCGGGCTGATCTTATTGGCTCGCTTCCGATCTCGGTGGATGTCCGAGAACGAAACGGCTCGGTCCTTCGAGCGCAGCCGCCCAGTTCAGCGCCTCACGAGGGACGTGCAAGTTTCCAGGCAGGCAACAGATCCAGCTCTCCTCGCTCGTGGCCTGGCCCACCTGTCGCCATGTCGGCCAGTACTTGCCCGATCAGGCAAGAGAACTTGAATCCGTGGCCGCTGCACGGACTGGCGACGATCACGTCGGAGCGGCCGGGAAGGAAGTCCACGAGGAAATGCTCATCGGGTGCCACGGTGTAGAGGCAGGTCTCGGTCAGATCGATCGGCGCGCCGGCCAGGGCGGGGATGTGGTTGCGCAGGAAGCCACGGACGATCTCACAGTACGCGTCGGCCACGGTGCGATCCTCGACGTCCGGATCGGTCTCGGGACCGACGAAGTGGCGGGCGACCTTGATGCCCGTGCCCAGGAACCCGGGCATTCCATAGAAGAACGCCTCGTCTTCTCCGCTTCCCTTGAAGATGAAGACGGGAAACCGGCCGATGCGGAAGGGGGCGGGATCGGAGGGGCGAAAATACAGCACTTGCTGACGCGTCGCCACGAGCGGAATGGGAAGCCGAGGCAAGAGATGCTTGACCCAGGCGCCCGCGGTGACGATCAGCCGGTCCGTGGCGATCGTCAGCGAGTCGGTCACGACAACCGGCCGGGTGCCGTCGAGGTCGATCCGGCGCACCGGGGTCGAGGGCATGACCTGCGTCTTCTCTCCGCCGTGCGTGCGGGCCAACTCGAGTTGTAGGGCTACCGCCCTGGCGGCGGCCAGCATACCGGCGTCGGGCTCGAATACGACATCATGCGTTGCGGGGACAGAAAAGATCGGATTGACGCGATTCCAATCGGCGCCTGTCATCCTGCGATGAGGAACGCCAACCGACTCGAGGTTTGCCGCGACGCAGGCCCCGTAATCGAAACCCGCGGGGCTGAACGAGACGCCACCGGTGCGGATGTACACGGACTGTCCGGCGTCGGCCTCCAGCTCTTTCCATGCCTGGAAGGCCGCGGGCATCAGTCGCGCGTAGGAAGGGTCAGCGTAGGAGTGTCGGGTAATTCGCGCCGCGCCATGCGAGCTGCCGCGATCGTGACCCAGAGGGAATTGTTCGATCAGGAGCACCGGCTCGCCCCGCCGGGCCAGACGATAGGCGGCGGCCGAACCCATGGCCCCCGCACCGATGATCACGTTCCTGGTGGCGATGCTCTGCATGCAATCGAACTCGAGGGGTCCGGGGCCCAAGCCGAGTACGCCAGGGAAGCCATGCTCAGCTTACCAGAGGGTCACCAGCTCGTCTACCCCTGCCCAGTCGGCAATCAAAGCGAGGGTAAACCGCTCTCGAGGGCAATCCGCTCGTCCAGTAAGGAAACTCCGCTGGCCCATGATCGGGGGCTTTGCGGTGGCGCACCGAGACGCGTCCAAATTCACATGATCATGTCTTGTCACATATGAGTGCATGGAGCTTCAAGATCGTTGCCCAGTTCCGGGTGGTCGCGGCGTTGCCGAGCGCCCGTCCGACGGCCTGGGCCAGGCGGCTTTCGAGGATGCCGCCAGAGCACCACACATAGGCGAAACGGCTGCCGATGGCCAGGGCATCCGGAGCCCAATCTTGCTCGAGCAGTGGCTCGAGCTTGGCTCGATCTGTCGAATCGCTCAAGACAGCGACGAGCAAGCGCGAGGGGTCGTCGGCAATCTCGAGCATGGGGTTCTCGACGACGATGCTGGCCAGCTCCGCGGCCGTCAGCAGCGTAACTCGAGCGGAGACTCCGAGCTTCGTCGCCAGAGACTCTTCGATGCGGGACGCGGCGTTGCCCGCGGTAGCGGCCGAGGCGCTGAAAACCACATTGCCGCTATTCAGCAAGGTGCGCACGTCGCCGTAGCCCAGACCCTCAATCAACGCGCGCAGGTCTGCCATCGCCACGCGCTTGGCGCGTCCAACGTTGATGCCGCGGAAAAGGGCAACGTACCGGGTGGTTTTCACGTGAAGTCTCTGTTGCTCTCTCTGCGAGCCAACATATCGCTGCCTTGCTTGCGAACGATGGTACCATCAGACTGAACATCGCGTCGGCCAGGCAGACGGCCGGCCTGACCTTAGGTTTGGGACAGGTCGGAGAAGGGGGACGGGACAAGGACTACGTCCCGGGCTGAAGATGCGACCACGCGGCTTCCTCCTCCGGCCCGGACCAGTCCTCCGCCAACGCGGGTTCGGCTAGTCCGTTGAACGCCTCCGTTCACGCCATCTCTCTCCTCTGCTCTTGTGAGGGCTCAGATTCGCCTTCCGGGCATTCATTGGGTCCAGTCCTCCAGCACGAGACCGGGGACGCGGGCGAAGTCGCGGAGATTGCGCGTGATCAGAACTCCCTGGTTCTCTAGCACGATTGCAGCAATCCGGAGATCCATCCGGCCGACGTTCAACTTCAACCCCATCAAGTGTTGAAAGCGGGCGATCGCCGGGAGAGTGAGGGGAAGGATCGGAAGACGGGCAAGGAAAAGAAGGCTGTCGATCAGGCTCTGGTAAGCCTTTACCAGCTCATCCGGCTGCTTTGTTTTGCGGAGCAGGCTGTACCAACCCGAGAGCTGCTCCTCCAGACTGATGACCGAGATCGCCAGTTCTTCAGGGCGTCGTGCCGCACACCGACTGACGACACGAGGATGGCCACGCTGGAGGAGCGACACGATGTCCGTATCCAGCACGAACAAGCTCATGGCGCTTCGGCATCCTGATCAACCTGACGGCGGTATTCCGAAATGGCCTCCTGCCACTTATCAAACAAGGGATTGTCCCGAAACATCCCCGCGCCCTGAATCCAGGGGTGATCCTCGGTCGGAGTGATCTCCAGAGGAACGACGATTGCGCCCCGGGCCATTCGCTTGTCGATCTCGGCGCGGAGGCGCCCCAGGGCCTCATCCCGAGTCGCTCCCTCCACGGTGATTTCAAAAGGAAGCCCGCCCGTGGCCCGAAATCCATTGTTCGCGATCGGTTCGATCAAGACAGGAATATTCATCGTGCCTGCTACCCCGGGAGATTCTTTGTCTCATGGGCCACTTTCGGTATTCCACCAACTATCGTACCCAGAAGGACAATTCATCGAAACCCAGACTTCCGTTCCTGGAACGCTTGCCGCTCACGACTGGCTGAACAACACCACGGCGCACGAATCCTGACGGATTCCGGAGATCGATTTTGGGTTCTCGGTGAGCGCCTTCCCCGCAGCGAGCGATTGGGAATGAGGAGGGCCGATACGGCCGGCATCACCACAGTCTTGGACATTGGGGGCCAT
>JAFAHT010000195.1 GCA_019237095.1 Planctomycetaceae bacterium | reverse complement strand
CGTTGCGGCCAATGGCGATGACACCGAGTTCACTCATAGGAAAAAGGGCAGCTTCAGGGGGTGTAATTGAGCGAGGCCTCACGGGCCGGCAATGCCAGCGTCAGGGCCCCGGTAGGATGTTCGTTGACGCAACCTCGCGGGATCGCTGGAAGTCAGGTTCGAGGGGGATGGTTCGATGGTCTTGGCAGCCTCAAGAGACGGTCGCAGTGGCTGTATGCTGATCTGCCGTCTTGCGTATCAGGGCCTTCTCTATGATCGCTTGCATGTGGCCGGCCAAGACCTGGACATTGGGTTCCTGGAGCATACTTGAGTGGCCACCTGGCACGTCGTAAGCTCGGACCCCTTGCGAAGCCCGTCGGCCCCACCCGAATAGCGGGTCACTGTAGCGGTTAATATAAGGCTCGTCGTTGTCTTCCCCCTCGGTCGCGCGAAAGAGAATGAGCTCGCCCTCAAAAACACCGGAGGGTCGATAGCTCTTCTCTGCAAACAGATAGACCGTCCTTACGGGGATATGTTCCAGGAATCGAGGAGGCTCAAGCCGGCGATCAAGATAATAGCGGAACAGTCTCATTCGCAGTTTCGCCCAGAGATCACCGGCGTGCTTCCGGACCAGGTAGGTGGAGAAATTCTTCGCTTTTTTCGTGGCTTTGCCCACAATCACCACGGCGCGCTGAAGAACGCTGAGACCATCACTCTGATCGACCACCGTGGAGAAACTGCGGAGGCGCTGGTTGGCGAAGCGCCAGGGAATTTCCTCGGCGACAACATCGGCCGCGTCGATCAATGCTACCATGCCAACGGTTTCACCCTGGCTTTGAAGTCGCCGGGCGATCTCGTAGGCAATCACACCGCCGGCACACATACCGCCGATGAAGTAAGGGCCTCGCGGTTGAACCGTGCGCATCTTGTCGACGTGATATGCGGCCATTTCCTCGATTCGAGTATGCAGCATCGGGTGCTTGGAATAGCTATGTGGCTGCAGCCCGTAGATGGGGTGATCCGGATCCAGCCGGAGGGCCAAATTGCGATAGAGCATGGTTTCACCATCACCATCGTGGACCAGGAAGATGGCAGGCTTATTCCCCCCTTTGCGGATCGGCACGAGGGAGTCACGAGCATGGTTTCCTTCCATCAGACGGGTCAGCTCCGCGATGGTAGGAGCCTCCACGAGCGTGGTCAGCGGGAGCGTGATTCCGAAGAGATTCTCAATGCGGGCAAACAAATCGACAGCTAGCAAGGACGTCCCTCCCAGGTCGAAATAGTTGTCCCGGACTCCAACGGTCTCGAGGTGCAGCAGGTCAGCCCAGAGTTCGCTGAGCCGGCGCTCAATTTCCGTGCTGGGAGGGCTCGGTGGCTGGCCCAGCGAGGGCCGTTCACGCCGCTTGCTCCCTTGCGAGTCAAGCTGAAGGAGCACCTGATCGGGACTGTGAAGGATACTTGCGATCCGTTCGTAAGGCGGGACTCTGCGGCTCGGGAATCCGGCGGTGAGCGAGGGAGAGCTTGGCCCCGGATCATCGGCCATCTGGACCTTAACCCCGTCGGAGCTAGGAGCCGTCGTGGCGGCAATCTCCGCGGGGATCCGGTACATCGCCTTGCCTTCGAAATCCCTCCTGAACGCGAGCGCAACGCCGTCCAGAAATTGACGGGCAGGCAGGTTCCTCCCGGTCGGGATTAGAGTCGCGACAACGGAATCCAACCCCCGCTTGCGGGCAGTGTCTCCAAGGTAATTGAGCATACGATGCTCCACTCCACGCCCCAGCACGCGGCAGCTCAGCAAGAATGTGTCGAGCTGGAGGGATTCGGCGCCCATTTCATAGATCAGCACTCCTACGAGGCCGTAGTCGCCAAACCGGTCGCACACCTCGACGATCCGGCATTCCAGCTCCAGTTCGGCGAGCTGGCGAACCTCACTTTCGGTGCGACGAATCGTGGTAAGGTTAAACTGGTTGGTTCGTTGCGTGAGCTGTGCAAGCCTATCTAGCTGCACGGGCGTTGGCGCGGTGATCTCGACTCTTAGCTGGAGTTCGCTCAGGAATTCCTCAAAATTCTGGGCCTGCCGCTGGACCCGGGACCGCTCAGCGTTCCCTCTGTACATCGCGGTTCGCTGACGGTCCTCCGATGTCACCCTGAAACGGTCGAACGCCCAAAGGTGGGAGAGGAATCGACCGACATCGTCCGGAGGGGGAAGTTGTAGGGTGAGAACTTCTGGACAGTTCGCCCGGACCTCGGCACATTCGACCGGATTGTCGTCAATCAACACAAAACCATCCAGTCCCAGGTTCAGCTCTTGGGCCAGGGAACGGATATTCTCGGACTTGGGTGCCCAGTTGATCCGCCACGCCACCAGATGCTCTCGCTTTAATGGCATCTCGGTTCGCCGCTCCAGGACCTCGAGAACGTCCCTTTCTTCATTCTTGCTGCAGAGGCAGACCAAGAATCCCTTGGCGACCTGCTCCACCGCGAATTGCTGAAGCGTCTGGCAAAACGGCGGCATCGTCACGCCCATGGCTCCTTCTTCCCCGACAATTCCTCGCCAGATCGTGTTGTCGCAGTCGAGCACGATGACCTTGTATGGGGGACCCTTGAGGGCGTGAATCCGCCGCGCCAGAAGTGTGCCCATGGCGGCAAAGAAGAGAGGGGTATACGGGATATGCCCGAGCGCATCTCTCTGAGGATCGTAGGCAACGTCCACAGGGTATGCGGCAAAGTCGCCTGGGCCGATCACAGTGACGCCTCCGACCTGCTCCAGACCCGCAATGATTCGTTCCTCGATAGATTCGAGGAGCGATCGCCTTGAAGGGTCGATCAAGATCGGGGGCGACACCGGGCAAAGTGCCACGAGATGAGGGGTTCCAGCACGGGATATTGCAGCATGCAAGGTTTCGATGAAATCGCAGGCATTGCGCTCCAGCAGCACGCGAGCCTTCTCAGGGTTTTGGGCGCTGGGGTTGAATCTCAGCCAGTCCTCGAGCCGCAGCAGGATGACGTTCATGCCCCCGTGATTCTGGGACAGCAAACTTCCGGGGTTCAGCAACTCTTGGAAGACTTGGTTATAGGGAGCGAACTCGATTGCGGCATTCAGGCCGAGTTCCCGCATCCAGAAGGCCAGGGTTTCCAGAACCGGTTCTGCCGTGAAGCTTGCCGCCACAGCGATCTTCAGACTGGTCTCCAGGGATTCCATCGCTGAATTCGGCTCGTCAAGTTGCATAGAACCTCCCGCGGCTGCAACCTGGCCCAGGCAACCGCAGAATCCCCTGGGCCTCATCGCAACTGATTGCAACGATGCCAATTACGCTCATAATTCTCGTTGATGAGGCATGGGAGTCGTCACTTGGTGGGCGTCACGGTACACATCGCCGGGTTTTCCACTTCCTTGAGGGTGAACCCTGTGTAGAAGACGCTGTGGCGAATCGAGTCGAGCAACATGGAAGGTGGGTCGGTGTCCGGCTTACGCTGAAGCCGCCGCCTAAGGCGCCAGATTGCGTAGCCGAAGATGAATGCCGCATCCATCAGAGCAGTATACAACGTGCCGTAGCTTTTCAGCAAGAACCGCCGACGCGCCTGGTACCAGTAACTCGGACGGCGCTTGGCGATGCGAGTCCCCACTCCCGTCGACGCTCCCTCAAGATGAATGATCCGACTTTCCGGAACGTACCAGGTTTTCCACCCGGCTCGCTTGGCTCTCAGACAAATGTCAATGTCATCAAAATAAGTGTACAACCCTTCGTCAAGAAGCCCGATCTGCTCAAGCATCGATCGCCGCAGAATCATACTAGCTCCTGAAACCCAATCCGCCTCGCAAGCAACTGCCGGCGTCGGTGGCGAGGTCACCCATCGTGACAACAGTTTTGAGACGATTCCCAGCTTCAAACCTCGGTCCAGCTCCGACATGATCCCCATGAAACGGAACGGCGAAGACTGGATCTCCCCGCCAGGTGAAAGGAACTGGCTGCCGGCGATGCCTACGTCGGGATGGTTGTCCATGAATTCCACCAGGGTGTCCAGTGCATGTTCCAGGACGATTGTGTCGGCGTTCAGGAGCAGCATGAACTCAGGGGGATCGTCCGACTCGAGCACCGGCCGGATCACCAGATTGTTGCCCCCGCAGAATCCGCGGTTAGGATGGACTACGGTGAGTTCACACCAGGAGTTCCAGCCCTGCTCGTCAATAGCGCGGCT
>JAFAHT010000120.1 GCA_019237095.1 Planctomycetaceae bacterium | reverse complement strand
GCGCCGGTGATGAACAGCAGGCGGCGGGCGGGACGCAGCAGGTTGATGGCGACGTCGATAGCCCGCTCATCGGCCCGCGATAACGAAAAAGTGGATCTTCGGCAGTTGACTTGTTCTATAATGCCCATGGTGGGCCTTCCCGGTGGTGCCGCAAGCCCCGTGAGTCCCGAAGCGATGGAGAGGCAACGCACCAGTCCCGCAACCCGCTGGTACACTTCGTCACTCAGGGTCGCAGCCATGTAATCAACGTATCAACATTCAAGCTAGCTACAAGTGTACTTTACCGATCCTTGCTGGAGGAATCAAGCAAGAATTGCTTTGCTGAAAAAAATTTCATTTCCGTGTTCTGGGTTGCGTTTCGCGGGTTGTCGAGCCCGGGATCGACCCCAGGGGGGTTCCCCCCGCTCGGGCAAGGGCCGCAGTCAATCGGCCTATGGTCGCGGAAACGACATCGGAACGCCGGTGTCCGAGTACTGCGACAAGCTGTCTGCTTTAGCTGGCAGTCGTTGACTACCCGACGGACGGCCACGAGTAGCCGACTGGGGGCTGATAACCGGTTCGCGTTTGGCTCGCCGTCTGCATCGCGCCATGACCCTCCGCAGGCGAGAGCAGAAGAGTGATCAACTGAGTCCTGTTGGCACCCGCTCCGGCAAGGGTGAGGTTACAGGCAGCGCAGCTTTCGATGTCAGGGAATTCGAGGACGGCAACGCCATCGTACGCGCCGATGGAAAAGAAGAATTGGTGGACCTTGCCGCCGAATGCCTCGACGGCTTTGCGCAGTTCCCCGGCGCGATCCTGGGGCTTGTCGAGCATGGCTTTGATTGCGCGATCCGTATACGTCCACTGAAACAGAAAATGAGCCATGATACCGTTCCTCCCTCCAACTCGAGATTGCCGACCAGGCGGACACCATAGCCGGCGGCTTCCCAAAAGATGCCCTCGACCAGATTGCTCAACCAGTGGGCGCACTCGTTCAACCCGCTGCTCGGTGCGTCCTGGCTGGGGCAGCGGGACGAGTACTGGGCCATCGACCAAGCCCCGAAAGACAGGCCCCGAGGCGGTATCTTCCGGGGCTCCTAGCGGCACAGCGCCTCCCCCTCAGTGCCCTGACCGATCCGACGTAACCGCAGTCGCGCCAGCGCCAGAGGTGGAGGTGGCGAAGCAGCTCAGCTCGTCGCCACCATCTGCCTGATCTGCTCGACCACCTCCGGGTTCATCAGCGTGGTCACGTCACCCACGTTGTCGGAATCGTTTGAGAGTGCCGAGAGGACCCGGCGCATGATCTTGCCGGAGCGGGTCTTGGGCATGTCGGGCACGAGGTAGACGTGACTCGGCGACGCGATCTTGCCTATGGAGTCCTCGATGGCTTTCTTCACGGCTTGTTTGATCGCCTCGCTCGGCTGAAAGCCCGGCGACAGGGCGACGTAGACGTCCGGCACCTTGCCTTTCATGTCGTCTTTGCGGGCGACGACCGCCGCCTCGGCCACCTCGGGTACCTGGAGGCAGCAGGACTCGATCTCCTTGGTGCCCAGGCGGTGGCCAGCGACGTTGATGACGTCGTCCACGCGACCGAGGATGCGGTAGTAGCCGTCCGCCGCCTGCATGGCCGCATCACCGGCCAGGTAGGGCCAGTCCCTCCAGTCCTTGCTGTCCTTGTTCTTGCAGTATTTGCTGTAGTATGTCCCCACGTAGCGGTCGCGGTCGCCCCAGAGGGTCTGAAAAGCCCCCGGCCACGGGTTGCGGATGCAGATGTTGCCGGCCTTGTTGGAGCCGGCCGGGAGCTCTTTGCCCTGCTCGTCGTAGATGACCGGGTGGATGCCCGGCACGGGAGGCCCGGCGCTGCCCGGCTTCATCGGGTGGATGGCCGGCATCGTGCTGCAGAGGAAGCCACCGTTCTCGGTCTGCCACCAGGTATCGACGATGACGGCCTTCCCCTTGCCGACGTAGTGGTAGTACCACTTCCAGACCTCGGGCTCGATGGGCTCGCCCACCGTGGTCATGTGCTTGAAGTGGTAGTTGTACTTGGCGGGCTCGTCGGGCCCGAACTTCCGCAGCCCGCGAATGGCCGTGGGCGCGGTGTGTAAGATGTTGACATTGAGCCGCTCGGCGATCCGCCAGGGCCGCCCCGCGTCGGGGTAAGTCGGCACCCCCTCGAAGACAACGCTGGTCCCCCCCAAAGCCAGCGGGCCGTAGACGATGTAGGAGTGGCCCGTGATCCACCCAATGTCCGCCATGCACCAGTACACGTCCTCTGGATGTATGTCCTGGATATACTTGGAGGTCCCGGTCACGTAAGAGAGGTACCCGCCAATGCTGTGCTGGGCCGCCTTGGGCTTGCCCGTCGTGCCGCTGGTGTACATGAGGAAGAGGATCCCCTCCGCGGGCATGACCACCGGGTCCACCCGCTTACCGCGGAATTCACGCAGCAGATCGTCGATGAAGAAGTCGCGCCCGTCCACCATGGGCGACTCCGACGAGTACTTCCCCGGGAGCCTCCTCCAGACGAACACCTTGTCCACCTTCTGCCCGGCCTCCTCCGCGACGTTGACTGCCGCGTCGGCCTTCGACTTGTGGTCCAGGAGTTGGCCGTTGCGGTAGTAGCCATCCATCGTGACGATCACGTGGCTCTTGGAGTCGGCCACCCGATCGCCGCAGGCGTGGCCCGAAAAGCCGCCGAACACGACCGAGTGGATGACCCCCAGCCGGGCACACGCGAGCATGGTGATCGGCAACTCCGAAACCATCGGCATGTGGATGGTAACCCGGTCGCCCGCCTTGAGGCCCACGAAGTCAAGCAGCGCGGCGAACTCGTTGACGCGGACGAACAGTTCCTGGTAGGTCAAAGCAACGGGTGGCTCTTCTTCGGGCTCGGGCACGAAGATCAGGGCCGCCTTGTTGCGGTGCTTGGCCAGGTGCCGATCGACGCAGTTGTAGCAGGCGTTGATCTTGCCCCCGACGAACCACTTCCAGCAGGGAGCGTCGCTCGTGTCCAGGGTCGTGTGCCAGGACTGGTACCAGTCGAGCAGGTCGGCGTACTCTTTGAAGCAGTCCGGGAAGTTGTCCAGACTGAAGCGCTCGTAAATCTTCTCGTCCGTCATGTTCGCCTGGGCAATGAAGTCCCGCGGCGGGTAGAAGTACTCCTCCTCCTTCCAGTGCACGGCTACTTCCGACTCAGAAGCCTCGACGCTCTCTCGTTGGCTCGCCATTCGGTTGCTCCTCTCTCCCCATCGTGAAGTCCAG
>JAFAHT010000305.1 GCA_019237095.1 Planctomycetaceae bacterium | reverse complement strand
TCGTCTCGGCAATTTACGGCATATTTGTTCAGATAATGGAGACGCAAGTCAAGGCGCTGACAATACTTCTGTCCGCGCTCGGGGCGTTTTGTCTGTGGGAATTCCGCGTTTTCTCAACAAATCTCAACATTTTACGGCTCATCTGTTCAGGCCATGGAGACCCGGCTCGGCGCGCGGCAGCGACGGCGGCCCCCGACGGTTCACCGAGGTAAGACCCACGCCCCACGCCTACAGCGGCCAGTGGCCAGTGAAGACGAAGCGAGCGCGTGCTCGGAGCTGCGCCTCGGTTGTCACCCGGAAACGCCCGTCATTGAACCGTGCCATGCTGCCAGGTCTCTCTTGACCTGAAGTAGGGGTGGTCGCCCAGAGTGGAACTCGGAACAAGTCCCCCACTCCAGGAGATCCACCCCCATGTGCAAGATACCCCTGACTCGATGGATCGCCAATGCTGCCGCTCGGTTCTCGGGCGACCACGGCGCCGTCGCCCACCAGGCCCAAGAGGTCCATTGCAGCCGCCAGAGCGTCTACGACCATGCCCAAAAGGTCCATGCCGCCGTGGCCGCGGAACACTCGGGCGGCCCGTCCCGAGCACAACTGATCCAGGAGAACCAGGCCGGAAACCGCCCTGAGATCATGACACAAGACCTTGACAGTCCGGGGTCTCGGAAGTAAATCTCTAGGTTGCCTCGCGGCGACCGATCGACTGACTGAGGGGGTCAGTCGCGGCATCGTCCGGGATCGAATTGCCGCCCCCAGCCGGGCGGAAGCGTCCCGCTTTGGCGAAGGTTCACGAGTTCTCGTCCCCGAGGAGGACGTCATCGGACCGATCGAGCGTGGTTTGAGGGTAAACGAACAGATCCGCATTTCACCCGTGCGGGTCATCAATGCCGAGGGAGCGATGCTGGGCGTCATGCCCACCAGCAAGGCCCTCGAAACTGCCCGCGAGGCAGGCATGGACCTGGTCGAGGTCGCTCCCAACGAGCGGCCCCCCGTCTGCAAGGTCATCGACTACGGCAAGTTCAAGTACACCCAGAAGAAGAAGCTTTCCAAGCAGAAACAGCACCAGCTCCAGGTCAAGGAGATCCGGGTTCGACCCAAGACCGGAGACCACGACATCGAAGTCAAGGTCAGGCGTGCCCGTGAGTTTCTCGAGCACAAGGACAAGGTTCTGGTGAACGTCCTGTTCCGGGGTCGCGAGCTCGCCCACATCGACGAGGGACGCAGAGTGATGGAAGAGGTGCTCCAGGCTCTCGAGGACGTGGGAAAGCTCGAGAAGAACCCCTCGATGGAAGGACGCCGGATGACCGCGATCCTTGCCCCGAGAACCTGAGCCGACACCAGCCCCAACGACGCCAAGCCATGCAGGCCTTCGCCTGGTGGGGACGTCACGCTAAGGCAGCCGCTGGCTAGAGATGCCCGCCCGCCCGCTCGCACGTTGATCCTCCGCACACATGCGAGTTGGAATAGGGCGGCGGGTTTTCCTGCCTCGCGGTGGGTCCGGATGGCTCAGCCCGAGACTGTTTGGGACAAGAACGTGCTCTATCCGTGACTGGACGTCGGGCGATCGCATGTGATAGAGTACTAGGCTTCCCAGCGTTGCGGCGCCGGAGCACGCCCAAAGCGATCGGCTCACACCGCGGCTCGAGCCTGCTGGTACCGATTGCCTGGATTCCCGGTGTGAGTACCTTGAGCCCGGCCGGCTGGCTTGATTCGGCCCGCCGATCCGCTTGATGGCAGTTGCCCGAGCGGTAATGGCCCCAGAGAGTTATCCCAGATCCGAGACGCGATCGAGTCGATAGAGCCCAGGCCGTTCACGGCGATGCGAGGGCCTCAGTCGAAACGACCGTGAGCACTGACAGGACGTATCGATCATGCCCAAGCTGAAAACTCACAAAGGGATGAAGAAGCGGTTCAAGGTCTCGGCCAATGGCAAGGTCCAGCACAAGCGATGTGGGTCGTCGCACCTGATGAGCCACAAGAGCGGCAAGCGGGTCCGCCGGCTGCGCAAGCAGTCGACGCTCAACGTCGCGGCCGAGTCCCGACGGGTCCGTTCGGCCCTGCACATTCGCCCTGCCGTCAACCCGCTCGATGTGGAAGCAGGCAGGCTGGCGGCTCTGGCCGAGAAGGCCGAGACCTCGACTGGCACTCCGGCCGCCGGCGAGCCGGCGCCGACCTCCGACTGACCGTGTACTGGCCGCCCCCCCCACGGACGAGCTGGCCCAGGACCCGGGCCAGTCGCTCCCTTGCCGGGGTTGCCTTCGTCAATCATCCAGAGTTTCCCCATGGACCGGGTGCCTCGCGACGCACCCCCAGGTTTGAGATGAGACCCGAACCATGCGTTCCAAGAGCGGTGCGGCCCGAAATCAGTCGAAAAAGCGGCTCTTCAAGGCCACCAAGGGATTTGTCGGAGGCCGCCGTCGCCTCCTGAAATCGGCCAAGGAAACCCTGTTGCGGGCCGGAATGTTCGCGTTCCGCGACCGACGCGCCAAGAAGCGCGACTTTCGTAGGCTGTTCATCACCCGCCTGAGCGCCGCCGCCGAGATGCGCGGATTACGCTACAGCCGGCTGATCCACGGACTCAAGCTGGCCAAGATCGGGCTCGACCGCAAGAGCCTCTCGGAACTGGCCATCCACGACCCCGAGACGCTCGATGCGATCGTCGCCCTGGCCCGCGAGGAGCTGAATCGGCACGACGCGGCCGTCAAGTCTCGTCAGCCGGCAACGGCCGCTCACTGACCGTGAACGCCACGATGAGCTCTAACGATCCCTTGGAAATCGCGCTGCGTGAGCTGGAAAGCCTCGAGCAGTTCAGTATTGCAGCGCTGGTTGCGGCCTCAAGCCCCGAGGCGCTCGAGGCTGCGCGGATCGAATATCTGGGCCAGAAGCAAGGTAAGCTCAAAGCAGCCCAGGAGCGGCTGCGAACGCTGGATCCGGCCGGCAAGCGTGTCTATGGCCAGCGATTCAACGGCGTCAAGCAATCCCTCGAGGCCGCCCTCAGCGCCGCCAGATTGCGGCTGGAACGCCGCGCCGTGGCCGCCGGCGCGATTGATGTCACGCTTCCTGGAGCCATCCCCCGCCTGGGCCATCGTCATCCCCTCACCCAAACCGCCGACGAGCTGATCGACCTATTCGGCCGGTTCGGCTTCAGTGTGGCGCGTGGTCCCGAGGTCGAGGACATTCACCACAATTTCGATGCCCTCAATATCCCGCCATCGCACCCCGCGCGTGATCCTCTGGACAACTTTTTTTTGTCCGAGGGTACCATGCTGCGGAGTCAGACGAGCACCGTGCAGATCCGGGTCATGGAAGCGCAGCGGCCCCCGGTGCGGGTCATCGCCATCGGCCGGGTCTATCGCCCCGACACGGTGGATGCAACCCATTCGTTCATGTTCCATCAGATCGAGGGCCTGATGGTCGATCGCGGCGTGACCATGGCCGGCCTCAAGACAGTGCTCCGGCTTTTCGCCCGGAGTTATCTCGGCCACGACGTGAAGATTCGCTTCCGGCCCTCCTTCTTCCCGTTCACCGAACCGAGCGTCGAGGTCGATATGCTCTGGCACGGCGGAGACCGATGGGTTGAAATGGGGGGAGCGGGGATGGTCGATCCCAACGTATTCCGCGCCGTGGGTTACGACCCTGAGGAAGTGACTGGTTTTGCCTTCGGTCTGGGGATCGAGCGACTTTGCATGCGAAGGCATGGAATCGATGACATCCGACTGCTCTACCAGAACGACATCCGGTTCCTTGAGCAGTTCTGATCCCGGCCCGCCGATCTTTGATCTTGCCCCGACGTCCTGACACGACCAGCAGGAAATCAACCGTGGTGATCGGATTGGATCCGAACCAAACCGGCCATCGAATGACGCCTCTTCTCTGTTGACGGAGCCTCTCATGGAAATCGACCCCAGCCGCGTGATCGTCAGCAGCGGTGCCACCGAGCACACGGCCCAGGTGCACCATCGCGATTTTCCGGAAATTAGCGCTGACGGCGGGTCCGCCAAGGAAGCCGCCGCTCACCTGGCAAGCAAGCTGACCCTCGCTCTCGACACGGCCCTCACCGACTGGCGTCGGCAGACTCTCGGCCAGGCGATCGCTGATGTCGAAGCCTTCGTGAAAAAAGACGATTGACCTTCAGCGGGCGGAGGGTAATGGCCATTGGCTCGTTGCGAACGACCGGATGTCACTGCCTGTTTGCCATCTGCCATCTGCCATCTGGAATAGGAAATCTCATGTCCTCTGCCCGGTAAGGTGATCGTCACCTGCCGGTTGTACCCAAGGAGACACCCCGTTCATGACGACCCCGGAAGCCGTCCATCGCCCCAAGGCCGTGAAAGCGGGCGCCTTGCATCGCGACATCGGGGTGCTGGACGCCACGATGCTCGTCATGGGCGCGATGATCGGCTCGGGGATCTTCATCACCTCGGCCGAGTCGGCGCGGCTGGTCGGGGCACCCGGCTGGCTCTTGGTGGCCTGGGCCTTGGCGGGATTGATGACGATCTCAGGCGCCATCGCCTCGGCAGAGCTGGCCGCGATGATGCCTCGCGCCGGGGGCCAGTATGTCTTTCTCCGGGTGGCTTACGGTCCGATGTTTGGCTTTCTCTTCGGCTGGTCGTTGTTCCTGGTCGTCCAGACCGGAACGATCGCGGCCGTCGCCGTGGCTTTCGCGAAGTTCCTGGGCGTGTTCTGGCCAGCGATCTCGGCCGATGCCCAGCCGCTCTTCCGACCCGTGATCCTGGGCCACTATGCCGTTAGCCTCTCCACCCAGCAGCTTGTCGCTGTGGCCTTGATCGTGATTCTGACGATCACCAATACCCGGGGACTCAAGCTCGGGACCCTGATCCAGAACACGTTCACATTCGCCAAGACCGCTGCGCTGGCCGCCCTGATCGCGATCGGCCTGACCCTGGGCTGGAGTGAAAAAGCGGCCGCCTGGACGTCGTCATGGTGGAACTCAACGGCCAACGGCTGGACCTCGCTGAGTGCGTATGAGGGCCATCTGCCGGTCGAGGGAGGGCCCGCGCTCATAATCCTGCTCGGGCTGGCCATGATCGGGCCGCTCTTCTCACAGTCGGCCTGGAACAACGTGACCTTCACCGGCGGCGAGACCCGCGACCCCGGCCGGACTCTGCCGCGGGCCTTGTTTCTGGGAACCACCAGCGTGGTCGCTCTCTATCTGCTGGCCAACGTCGCGTATCTGGTGTCACTTCCCTTTGCGGAGATCCAGCACGCCCCCCAGGACCGGGTGGGAACCGCGGCCATGGAGGCCGCGCTGGGGCCGGGCGCCCGCTACGCGATGGCGGCGGCGATCCTGGTCTCTACCTTCGGATGCGTCAACGGCCTGGTCCTGGCTGGCGCGCGGGTTTTCTACGCGATGGCTCGCGATGGTCTCTTTTTCAAGAGCGCGGGCACGACCAATTCCCACCATGTGCCGGCAGTCGCGCTGGCGGCGCAGGGCATGTGGGCGGCGCTACTGGCTTTGCCGGTGACCGTCACCACCGACCAGGCCACGCAGGCCGTCAAGTACGGCAACCTCTACAATGACCTGCTCGAATACATCATCCCGGTCGATGTCAGCTTCTACACGCTCATGGTCGCGGCCGTGATCGCCCTACGAATCAAGGCACCGTTCCTCAAGCGGCCGTACCGGACAGTCGCTTACCCGCTCCCCGCCCTGATTTACATCGCCCTTGCGGTCCTTCTCGTTGTCGATTTCATCTACCTCAAACCCAAGACCTCGGGAATCGGCTTGCTGATCGTGCTGGCGGGCATTCCGGTCTACCTGATCTGGCAACGGATCAGCGACCGGGAAGGACTGCGTAGAGGGCCGAAGGTTCAACCTGATGCGTGCTGAACGATGATCGTAAGCTGGAACTGGCTCACCGATTATATCCGGCTTGACATGCCGGCTGAGATCCTCGCCGAAAGGCTCGCGCTGGCCGGGCTGAACCATGAGTCGACCTCCGAGGTCGAGGGCGATCTGGCGATCGACCTGGAAGTGACGAGCAACCGGTCGGACTGCCTGGGACACATTGGCGTCGCCCGCGAGATTGGCGTGCTCTTTGACAAGCCCATGTGGGTGCCGGCTGCCCGGCCGACGAGCTCAGGACCGGGCGTGGAGTCGCGCACGGCGATCGCGATCGAGGCGGGCGACCTCTGCCCCCGGTTCACGGCCCGCGTGGTCTCGAGCGTGCGAGTGGGAGAGAGCCCCTGGTGGCTGCGGAAGAGGCTGGAGACGATCGGCGTGCGGCCGATCAGCAACATCGTCGACGTGACCAACTATGTCATGTTCGAGTGCGGGCAGCCGCTGCACGCCTATGACCTTGACCGTCTGGCCGAGCACCGGCTCGTGGTGCGTCGCGGCCGCGCGGGCGAGACCCTCACGGCCATCAACAACCGGGTGTACGAGCTCGACCCCGAGATGCTCGTGATCGCCGACGCGACCCGCCCGGTCGGACTGGCGGGAGTGATGGGGGGGCTGGAAACCGAGATCGGCTTCGACACGACGAACGTCCTGATCGAGGCCGCGCAATTCGATGCCATGTCGGTTCGCCGCACCTCGCGTGCGCTGGGTCTGTCCAGCCCGTCCAGCTTTCGCTTCGAGCGGCCGCTCGACCCCGAGATCACCGACTGGGCCAGCCGCCGCTGCGCCGAGCTGATCCTGGAAGTGGCCGGCGGCACGCTCCATCCCAGCGTGATCGATGTCGGCGGACCCCCTGCCGATCGCGGTCCGATCACTCTTCGGCTCGCTCAGATCGAGCGGGTCCTGGGCATCCGGATCGAACCTGGCGAAGTCCAAGATATCCTGACCGCCCTGGGGCTGGAATGGCTGGGGCGGACCGAGAATTCGGTCACCGTCCGCCCGCCGAGCTGGCGGCCGGACCTGGAGCGTGAGATCGACCTGATCGAGGAGGTGGCACGGATTCATGGCTACCATCACATTCCCGAGGATCGGGCTGTCCCCGTCACCAGCGCGCCGCGTGAGCTGCGCGAGCGGGTCGAATCCGAAGTCCGCGGCTTGCTGACGGGCCTGGGGCTGAACGAGGCGGTGACGTTCAGCCTGGTCGACGAGGCCCAGAGCCTGCCTGTCGGCCCCGGCTCCGGACCGCCGCCGCTACGGATCGAGCATTCCAGCCGCAAACGGGAGGTCGCGTTGCGGCAGAGCCTGATTCCCAGCCTGCTGGCGGTTCGCCGGCACAACGAGGCCCACGGCAACCTCGATGCCGAGCTGTTCGAGATTGCCCATGTTTATCTTCCACGCCCTGACCAATCCCTCCCCGACGAGCCGACCCGGCTGGCCCTGGTCTGTGGCCGCGACTTCCGGCAGATCAAAGGCGTGATCGAGTCTCTCCGCGCGCGACTGCACGTTTCCTCGCCCCTGAGAGCTCAACCGGTCGAGGTCGCACTGTTCGCACCCGGTCGCGCTGCCAGGCTCTTGCTGGGTGACATTCACCTTGGTTACATGGGCGAGGTCGATCCCGATCAACTCGCGACACTCGAGCTCCGCGGAGCCTGCTCGGCGGCCGAGATCGAGTTCGCCGTTCTGATGCAGCAGGCGCAGCTCGTCCCTCTCTATCGTCCGCTTCCCTCGTTCCCCGCAGTTGTCCGCGACCTGTCCCTGGTGGTTGCCCGCTCATTGAGCTGGGCCGACCTGAGGGCGGCCGTGATCGAGGCCACCGGTCCAACCCTTGCCGCGGTCGAGTACCTCGATACGTTCCAGGGGGGCAACCTCGCCGAAGACGAGCAGAGCGTTCACTTCAGCATGACCTTCCGCCATCCCGAGCGAACCTTGACCGGTGACGAAGTCGACCAAGTCGTCAAGGCCGTCGTCGATGCCTGCGCTTCCCGGCTGGGGGCCAAGCTACGAGTTTAGTGGTCGGGAATCGACGGCCGGTGCTCGACGAGCCATTGGTGCGAGCTAGGAAAGTGTGTAAGCCAGGCCGAGCGCGACGATGAGGGCCAGCGCCACGAGGATGAGGATGATGTGGCCCGCGCTTGGCTCCGCCAGGAAGTCGCCGACTTGCTCCCCGAGTCGTTCGAGCCAGCGCTCGGCGACGGTCGGCGGTTCGAGCGTTTGATCCTGCATGCGCTCTTCGACCAAGGCACGTTTCAGTTGGATCAGTTCCTTACGGTATTCTTGCTGAACACGCCTGCCCGATTCGACACCCTCGTTCTCGAGGTTTCTACGGTGAGAGTCGATACACTTCGAGGTAGGCCTGTGGGAATCCGGCGCTGCACCTCTGGTGGTGAGCGCGGTTTCCCGGGCGCGATCCTGCTTCGACTGAAGCGCCGATTCGATCACAGACCAGTCGAGCGGAGCTTCGGGTTCGGAGAGAGCCGAGGAGGTGGAGGTTCCAAGTTGTTGACTTCCAGGGCTTGCTCGAGTTACCCGCTTGGGGCGGTCCGCGACCGGGAGCAGCATCTCGAGCTCTTCCGCCACCTCGGCAGCCGAGGAGAAGCGATCCTCAGGACGCGGGGACAGTAGACGGTCGATCACCGCGACCAGGGGGACAGGCAGGTCCTTTCGAACATCCGTGATCGGAACATGCCGCTCCTGGATGCGTTTGACCATTCGATCCATCTTGGTCATGCCCGGAAAGGCAAATCTTCCCGTCAGCAGCCGATACATGGCGCAGCCGAGACTGAATTGATCCGTCCGTGCATCGACCGCCTGCCCATTGAGCTGCTCGGGCGACATGTAATCGCATGTCCCGACCACAAAGCCTTCGTCGGTGTCTTGAACACTCACTCCTTCGTTCGAGACCCCGACGAAAGCTCCCAGTCCAAGGTCGAGGACCTTGACGACCCCCGTGTTGTCCAGGAAGAGATTGGTGGGCTTGATGTCCCGGTGGACCACCCCCTTTTCGTGAGCGTGGGCGAGACCCCGTGCCGCCTGTATCATGCAGTCGATGACCTCTTGCGGGGGCAGCATCCCACGACGACGCAGGACCTTCTCGAGATCCTCCCCTTCCAGGTATTCCATGACAATGTACGGGGAGTCCTCGAACTGGTCCGCGTCGAAGGCGCGGACCACGTTGCGGTGGTCGAGAACCCCGACAATCTTCATTTCGAGGAAGAACCGCGAGACGGAATGCTTCGAGGTTGCACAGGCCGGCAATACGACCTTGATGGCGACCAAGCGATCCATCAACTGATGCCGGGCCTTGAATACGCGCCCCATGGCTCCGATACCGAGAGGATCTAGCAGCACGTACCGCCCGAATACGAGGCTCCTGGCTTGCCCAACCAACAGGCGGCGGGCCTGAAACTCCGTCAGCCTGCCTTGCTCAACGAGCCGCCCGGCCAGCGCGGATACGTCCCGCAGTTGCGAGTCCTGAACCAAGTAATCACGGACTTTCCGCAAGCCGGTTTCGGACAGTATGCCCGACCGCTCCAGGGTGGAAAGGAAGTCTGACCACGAAAGACTACAAGGGTTGGCACCAAGATCGTTTGGCACTGCGAGCTGGCTCCGAGAATCATGCCGCTTGCCCAGGCTGAGGCGATGCTTCCTTGCCCCATCATGCACGACAGTATCTCGTAATGCCAGTGCAAGTTCACAGAGCCGTCCGGGACACTGAGTTATCATAATTCGATCAAGCACACAAGAACTCAACCTTGTCTTCACCCTATCTTGAACACATTCATAATTGCAAGCCACCAAGCCTTGTCGCGTCGAGACGCACGGCAGGCAGTTTGCTCGGTCTGACGGAGTGAAGTAGCGGGCGGCCAGCCGTCTCGATTACCCTGGTGGTGATGTGAATCATCCCGCATTCGACGTCCGCTCGTCGGGCTCGATTCGAAGTATCTATCGCACGTGGAAGGTATTTCGGCCGGTCTCAATCAACCAAGCAGGACATGCCTCGATGAGCAAGCAAGTACGAGCTGCGATCCTCGCATTCGGCGTGACTTTGTTGGGTGCCCTCGGGTCCGAGTCGGTAGCGATGGCTGATGGAGATGGTGCTCGCCCCGCTGACGTCACCTTGAAGGGCAAGGACGCTCTCGGCGACTGGACGACTGATGCGCCGGGCGTCCGTCGCAAGATCACGGTTGCTGATCTTGCCACCCCCTACGACACTCCCTCGGCGAACAATCGTCCAAGGGTCGTGGAGCGGCCCCAGGGGGCATGGCCCAAGGCTCCCGAAGGCTTCGCGGTGACGCAGTTCGCCGACGGGCTGATCGAGCCGCGGGTGATCGTGCGGGCACCCAACGGCGACCTCTTTGTTGCCGAGAGCCGGGCCGGCCGGCTGCGCGTCTTCCGGGATGCCGACGACGACGGCAAGCCCGAGGTGAACAAGATTTTCACCACTCGGCTGGACCGCCCGTTTGGAATTGCTTTCTTCCCGCCGGGCCCGGAGCCAAAATTCCTCTATGTCGGCAACACCGGCTCGGTGGTGCGCTTCGCCTACCGCAACGGCGACACCAAGGCGCGGGGAGGGCCCCAGATGATCGTCAAGAACATCCCGACCGGCCGAGAGGAAGTCGGCGGTGGTGGCCACTGGACCCGTGACCTGCAGTTCTCTGCCGACGGCAAGACCTTGTATGTCTCTGTCGGCTCGCGGTCGAATGTTAGCGACGACGCCTCCGAAAAGCGCCGCGCTGTGATTCTCGCCTTCGACCCTGACGGCAAGAACGAGCGGACCTTCGCCTCGGGCATTCGCAATCCCGTGGGCCTGGCGGTTCATCCCCGGACCGGGCAGCTCTGGACTTCGGCTAACGAGCGCGACGGGCTGGGTGACAATCTCGTGCCTGACTATATCACCCACGTCGAGGAAGGCGGTTTCTACGGCTGGCCATGGTACTACCTTGGGCCGAACCAGGACCCCAGGCACAAGGGAAAACACCCCGAGCTCAAGGACCAGGTGATTGTTCCCGACGTTCTTGTTCAGTCGCACTCGGCGTCACTCGATTTGACCTTCTATGACGGCAGTCAGTTCCCGCAAGAGTACCGGCTGGACGCGTTTGCTGCCGAGCATGGCTCGTGGAATCGTGCCCGCCGGACGGGCTACAAAGTGATCCGCGTGCCAATGAAAGACGGCAAGGCGACAGGAGAGTACGAAGACTTCCTGATCGGTTTCGTCACCAAGGAAGGAGACGTCTGGGGCCGTCCGGTCGGCGTGGCCGTGGCGGCGGACGGTTCGCTGCTTGTGACTGACGACGGCTCGGGTTCCGTCTGGAGGGTCGCGTATACCGGCAAGAAATAAGATCCGACCGACCCTCGCTCGACGGCCGGGACCACGGGGGCAATACTCAAGGAGTCGCTGATCAACATCAGTCAGCGAACCCGGTGGAGGTTCCTGTCCGCTTTCCATAGAGATCGTGGCGTCGTCCCGATTCCGGGTGGGAACGAGCTCGGTCCCCCATGATCCGGCAGTCTGGGCTGGATCGAGAATTGCAAGCAGACTGTACGCGAAACGGGGGCGGACAGAAATTGTGGTCGGCTCCGAGGCGAAGTTTCCATGATCGGCATCCTCAAGCAATGGCGAGTCTGGGTCCTGGCCGTGCTGCTGATCGGTCCCGTGCTGGCTTACGTGGCCTTCGGCATGATCTGGCTTTATGAGCGCGGCTGGTTGTGGCTCACAACCGCGGCCCTGCTCTGGATAGCCGCTGGGACGGTTTTCTCGATCCTGGCCGCCCTGTGGACAAAGAATGTCCATCCGATCATGCCTCCCCTCGACTGGGAGTCACCCTCCACGTTCTCTCCGCGCGACCGCGAGGCCTGGAAGATCGTCGAGCGAGAATCCGACGCTGGCGAGGCGCTGGCGATGGAGGCTCTGGTCGAGCCCGAGATCTACATTGAGACCGGGCGCAGGCTGCTCCGGCGGCTGGCCGAGTTCTACCATCCGAACACGACCAACCCGCTGGACGATGTTCCCCTGATCGAGCTGCTGACGGCCCTCGAACTTGCCTCCGAGGACCTCGCTGGGCTCTCGAAGCAGATCCCGGGGGGAGACATGATCACGCTCTCGCACTGGCGGCGGGCCGTTCAGATCAGCGGCTACATTTCCAGGGCCAACGACCTTTATTCCATAATCTCTCCGATCCTCAACCCGCTCTCGGGCCTGGCCCGGCTGGGTACGCGGGAGCTTCTGGTCAAGCCGGCCTGGAAGAACATGCAGCAGAATGTGCTGCGCTGGTTCTACCAGGCCTACGTGAACCGCCTGGGTGTGCACCTGATCGAGCTGATGAGCGGCCGGCTGGCCATCGGGGCCGAGCATTATCGCCGCTTGACCCGCCGCGCGGCACTGCCCGCGGTCGCCTCATCCCGGGAGCAAGAGCCCTTGGCCGCGGCCATTGTGGGGGCTCGCGGCTCGGGCAAGTCGCGCCTGATCGAATCGCTGAAGCAGGCATTCGCCGGCGATCCCAGCCTGATCGCCGCGCGGTTCGAGGGACGCGGGCTGGACCCCTCACTGGCCGAGCGGCTCCGCAATGTTCGCTGGGTCGAGGTTCCTGGCTACCCTCCCGCCTCGGAAAGCGAGTCGCGCCGTAACCGGTCCCTGCGTCAAGCCGCGGTGGCCGCGGCGATCGATTGCGACCTCTTGATCCTGGTCATTGACGGCCGCAAGGGGCTTCAACCGGCGGATGTCTCGCTGGCGCAGGCGTGGGACCGCTACTTCATCGAGCACCCGCAGCGCGAGGTGCCACCGACCCTGGTCGTGATCACGGGGGTCGATCATCCGGACTTCGGCGCCGTCTGGGCGCCTCCTTACGACTGGTCGGCTGGCAAGGGAATGCGCGAGGCCGCCGTCCGATCCCTGTTCGACTCGCTACGATCGACGCTGCCGCCGACCTTCAGCACCTTCACGGCAGCCGGCCTTCCCGGTGAAACGGCCTTCGGCGTCGCCGAGCACGTCCTGCCCGCGCTGGCCGCGCAATTGCACCGGGCCGAACGTTCCGCCCTGATCCGCCAGCTCCAGGCGCTCTCCAACCGCTCCAAGGTTGGCCGGGTGATGGGCCAGATCGGTCAGCACGGGCGCCAGGTCTGGACCAACCTCAGGTCCAGGCACAAGCCGGCGCGCCACGTCCCCTGAGTCCATCCGAGTGCCTCGCCGACGAGGTCGGTTCCCATCGCAGCGGGCAAGCCGCGTTGCTTGCCGCGCCGCAAAGATCTGTGAAGATCGGTCGATTCCGGCCCTCTGCTCGGCACCAGTTTTGCTTGGGGTTCCTCCTTCAGAACGGCGCGGTGGACGCCGACAATCTGCCGGCCCGGCCTTTGAGCCAACAGGGGCTTCACATGAGCACAGGACCAGGGGGAATGTTGGGCGGTGGAGGCTGGTATCAGCCGAGAGGGGCCTATGGAGCCTATCCGGGTTGCGGCTGCAGCGGAATTGTCATGATCCTGGCGGGGATGCTGCTGGTCCTTGCCGGCTTGATGCGCGGCTGCAACATGTGAATCGTTCTGCTCAGTCTACGAGGTCCATCTTCCCATCCGGAACATCCTTCGTTTCAACTTTCCGAGGAGGTCGGCAATGCGAGGGCTCTGTGGCTCGATCATCACTGCGGGCGCCCTGATCGGACTGGGCCTTTCGGCCCTGGGGCTCGGGACGCGGTATCAAAATCTGGCCGGGAATGATCCTGCTTCGATCACCTACCTCAAGTGGGTGCAGCTCGACACGCCCATGATGCTGATCATTGTGGTTCTTCTCAGCAGCCTGATCGTGGGTCTGGCCACCGCGTTTCTTGGCCTGGCGTACCATCATGAGCGGCGGCATTACGAGCGGACTCACGGTCTGTCAGAGTCGATGTCGCGGGCAACCCGATGACTCTCGTCGCATCGGGACCAAGCGGCTCGCGGGCCGATGTCGTTTGAGACTTCCGAAACCTATGATCTCGCCGGGACAACCGCTCAGGCTGGTCCCGCAACCACGAAGGGAAACCAAGTCATGCTCAGATGGGCTCTTGTTTTTGCCGTTCTCGCCTTGGTCGCCGGACTGCTCGGCTTCATCGGGCTTCAGGGCGACTTCGCGTACATCGCCAAGATCCTGCTCTTTGTCTTCCTCGTGCTCTTCGTCATCTCGCTGATCTTCGGCCGCGGCGCTCCGGCGGTCTAGCGACCTGGAGACGAGTGCTCGCGGCGGAAAGAGAAGACCTGCGCAATCCCCGGTGGGCCTGCGCAGGTCCCCTCCCTGTATTGACCGAGCAGGCCCGGGCTGTCCTTCGATCGGCACTTGCGAGGATCGGGAGGTTGGATTAGGATCTTCGCTGGCAATGACGCTGGGGAAGGAGCCCCTCTGATGAACGGCAACGCGACGAAGAGCCCCGGCCTTGATCCAGCAACCCCGCCGCATCCGTCCGATCCCACCGTCTTTGCGGTCGTGATCGCGCTTGCCATGAGCTTGGTTCTGGTCTTCCTGACCCGGCTGCCGGTGGCCCGTCCGTGGGCGATGGAGACCGACGAGTTCGGGTTCCTGGATCAGATCCGGGTTCATTGGTTCCCTATGCACCACACCTTGTTCCTGGCTGCGAGCCGCCTGCTGGGCATGCTCGCCGGCGATGCGTACCGCGGGTTCGTGGTGCTCGACATGGTGATGAGTGCACTGGCGCTGGTAAGCCTCTGGTGGTGGCTGCGCGCCTTGGTCGCACCGCCGGCGGCCGCGGCCGGTGCGCTCGTGATGGCAACCGCACCCATCTTCTGGGGCTATGGAGCGATGGCCGGTAACTATACCGCCATCCTTGCCGTGGGCGCATTCCTGCTGGGGGTGGCCTGCCGGACGCGGACGAGCCCGGAACCCTGGCATCCCGCCGCCGCCGCCGTTGTGCTGGCACTGGGCACTGGCTATCGCCAGGACATTGGCACCCTCTGGCTCCCGGTCTTTCTTGTGATCCTCTGGAAACATCGCTGGCGGCGGGCGGTCCTGACGGCCTTGGTCTTCGCAGTTCTAAACCTGACGTGGCTGCTGGCCATGCTGCACGAGGCCGGCGGCTGGTCGCGCTACCGCGCCCAGACCGCGGATTTTGCCTACCATGCGGGGTACCTGAACTCGGTCTGGAATCTCGGTTTGGTTGACGCGCCCTTGCGCTATGTCGTCAAGCTGGGCATGGCCTTGCTCTGGACGCTCGGTCCGTGCCTCCTGTTCGTTCCCCGCGGTATCCTCCGCCTGCGCCGGCGGGAGAACGGCGGATTTCTCATCTTCCTGTTCTTTCTGAGCGTGATGCCGGCGCTCGCGTCGCACTCGCTGGTCCACTTCGGCGTGCCAGGCTACGCGTTCCATTACGTGCCGGCTTTGCTGGCCCTGTGCGTCCTGGGCATTGGCGCAATTGACCTTGAGAGCACCCGCGCGGCTGGGCCTTCGGGATTCTCAGGTTCGTTCGCCACCGCGCCCTCGCGCCTGGTCGCGATGGCGACCCTTCTGGCCGCCCTTTTCCTGTTCTATCCCACCGATTACGATCACGCTGGCTGGCGTGGGAGCTTCGACCTGTCCTTTGCGCGGTTGACCCGGGTGGGCCTGCGAACGCCGATCTCGAACCGCCAGCCCGCGCTCTGGCGAACCGCCAACTCACCCGTTTCGGCGGAGCTGGCGGCTGGCAGGCGCTGAGATGGCAGTTGTCCCTGGAGAAGGCGGCTCCGT